>CALISV010000330.1 GCA_938041615.1 uncultured Campylobacter sp.
GCCCTTTGCGGCATCTTCGATTTTCTTAGCGCAACCGCCGCAGTTCATGTTAGGCACGTTTAGTTCGTAGGTTTGCTGTGCAAAAACAGCACCGCAAATCGCCGTTAAAAGTAAAATTTTCTTCATCATCGCTCCTTGAAAATAATATTTGATATGAAATTGTATCACTATATTTCTTATATATTTATTATTTTTATTTATATTAAAATGTAATATAACTTACTTTTTTCTTATATTTAAAACTAAAATTTGACGTCAAATTTGAGCGGATTTAAAGAGGATGGAAAATATTGCAGGGAAATTAAGAGGGGAATTTAGCCTGCAAGAAGCTCAAATTTGCAGGCTAAATTTATAAAATTTATTCTTTTGTTTTTGCCATTCTGCGGCGCATAGTAGGATCTAGATAGCGTTTGCGCACGCGTATGTTTGTCGGCGTGACTTCGACCAGCTCGTCCTCCTCGATCCACTCCAAAGCGCGTTCTAGGCTTAGCTTTCTAGGCGGTACGAGCTTGATAGCGTCGTCAGAGCCGCTAGCGCGTACGTTAGTTAGGTTTTTGCCCTTGATCGGGTTTACGTCCAGATCGTTTGGACGGCTATGCTCGCCGATGATCATGCCCACATAGGTCTTAGTCTGCGGATCGACGAAAAGTACGCCGCGATCTTGCAAGTTCCAGAGGCTATACGCTAGCGTCACGCCGTTTTCCATCGACACCAGAGCGCCGTTGCTGCGGCGTTCGACGCTACCGATGAGCGGGCGAAACTCGAGGAAGCTGTGGTTCATAATGCCCTCGCCTTTCGTATCGGTCAAAAACTGGCTTCTAAAGCCGATTAGGCCGCGCGCAGGGATCTCAAACTCGATCCTCGTCTGTCCGTCGCCAGTCGGGTTCATCGAGACCATCTCGGCCTTTCTGCGTCCGAGTTTTTCGATCACGGTACCGCTAAACTCGTCCGGCACGTCGCACACTAGCAGCTCAAACGGTTCGCAGCGCACGCCTTCGATCTCTTTGATGATGACTTCCGGACGTCCGAGACAAAACTCAAAGCCCTCGCGGCGCATATTTTCAGCCAAAATCGTGATTTGCAGCTCGCCGCGGCCGCTAACCTTAAATTTACCCTCGCCGATGTTTTCGTAGCGCATCGCGATATTGGTTTTCATCTCGCTAGCTAGACGTTCGTCGAGTTTGTTTGAGGTTACGTGCTTGCCCTCGGTGCCCGCTAGCGGACTATCGTTTACGCTAAATACGACGCTAAGCGTAGGCTCCTCGATTTTTAGCGGATCAAGCGGCATAGGGGAGTTTGGATCTACGACGCTATCGCCGACGTCTAGCGCCTCAAAGCCTGCTATCGCTACGATATCGCCCACTTGCGCCTCGTCGATGTCGCGGCGCTCAAGACCCAAAAAGCCGATGAGTTTTGAAATTCTGCCCGTAGTTTTCGTGCCATCGGCTTTAGCGAGCATCACGTTTTGGTTTTTAGAAATTTTACCATTAAAGATGCGCGCGATGCCGATTTTACCGACGTAGTTGTCGTAATCAAGCGTGAAAACCTGAAGCTGCAAAGGGTTGTTTATATCGCCGCTAGGAGCCGGAACGTGAGACAAAATCGTCTCGAAAAGCGGCTGCATATTTACGTTTTCGTCGGTCAAATTTAGCTTCGCGTAGCCGTTTCTAGCTGCTGCATAAACGACAGGGAACTCTAGCTGCTCGTCGTTTGCCTCAAGCGCCACGAAAAGGTCGAAAATCTCGTTTATCACGCGATCAGGATCGGCTGCTGGTTTGTCGATTTTATTTACGACGACGATCGGGCGAAGGCCGAGCGAGAGCGCCTTTTTCACGACGAATTTAGTCTGCGGCATTACGCCTTCTTGCGCGTCTACGAGCAGCAAAACGCCGTCGACCATCTTTAGCACGCGCTCTACCTCGCCGCCAAAATCGGCGTGGCCCGGGGTGTCGATGATGTTGATCTTGGTGTCTTTGTAGCGGATCGCGGTGTTTTTCGAGAGGATCGTGATGCCGCGCTCGCGCTCGATGTCGTTGCTATCCATCACGCGTTCGCCGACGGCTTGGTGCTCGTTAAAAGTACCCGATTGTTTCAAAAGCTCGTCAACCATCGTAGTTTTGCCGTGATCGACGTGAGCGATGACGGCGATGTTTCGTATCTTTTCCAAATTATTCTCCGTTTTAAACTTTTAAAGCGCGGATATACGCGTTTTGATAAGAGACCGATTATACCCAAAACTTGCTAAAAAAAAATTTATAACCGAAATTTAATCTAACATTTAGCTTTATACGGTTATAATATTTAATATCAATTAAACGCCCTAAGGTAAATTTATGTTGAAAACCCGAAACGTCGGCTTTAAAATCTCAAACA
>CALISV010000331.1 GCA_938041615.1 uncultured Campylobacter sp.
TGCGAGGAGCTCATGGGCGGGCTAGCAAACGTCCGCACGATACACCGCATCTGCATGTGGATCATCATGGTTTTTGTCGTGGCGCACGTGTATATGGCGGTATTTAACGCCGTAAAAGGCAAAAACGGAGCTATGGACGCCATCGTAAGCGGCTACAAATACGTAAAAGACGAGCACTGATGCGCGTTTTGGTGCTAGGTATCGGCAACGTGATGTTTGGCGACGAGGGCGTGGGGGTGCATTTTGTAAAAATGATGGAGCGAAACTACAAATTTAGCCCTAAAAACTGGGCTAAATTTGGCTCCGATATAAATTTGGACGATAAATTTGGTTCGTCAAATTTGAGCGGCAACTTTGACTGCTGTGACGGCTCCAAATTTAACGCAGACGGCGCAAATTTGGAGCTAAGATTTATCGACGGCGGCACGCTAGCTATGGCGCTCACGCCCGTTATTGCTTGGGCGGATGTTTTGATAGTTGCCGACTGCATCAGCGCCGAGGGCAGCGAGACGGGGGATGTGTATTTTTTCGGTTACGAGCAGATGCCGCCCGCCGTCTCGTGGAACGGCTCCGCGCACGAGGTCGAGATGCTAGAGACCTTGCGGCTCATGGAGCTTGCGGGCGATTTGCCGCGGACGAAAATTTTAGGTATCGCACCAAAGCGCATCGAGCCTATGAGCTTTGAGCTCTCCGCGCAGGCGCAAGAGGGGGCAAATTTGATGGAAAAGACGCTTTTAAACGAGCTTTCGCGTCTTGGATTTAGCTACGAAAAGATCGCAAATTTTAGCGTTTCAGACATCGCTTTAGAGTTTTCAAAAAAGGGCGCGATATGATTTTGGCCTACGAGTTTGACTGCGCTAGCGAAAATTTCGCCTTTTTTCTTAAATTTTACGCGCAAAAAAGCGGACTAAATTTTAGCCTTAAAAAACAGCGGGATTTAACGGTGCTTTACGCCCAGGGCGCACAAGATGAGCTTTTGGTGTTTTCAGATATGCTCTCTAGCTCTCTGCCTCACAGCGTCTTTTTACGCGGTTCAAAGGTTTATGCGAGCGAAAATTTACCGAACGGCGAAACAAACGAGCCCGTAAATACCCTCTCAAACATCACGCCAAGCGTCGTTAGCGCCTATCTTAAAGGCGAGCTAAAAGAGTGCGAAAACGGCGTTTTTAGCGATGTTTGCGTTTTTACGGACGGCAAATTTACGCCCGTGATGAAGGCGAATTTTAACGAGCTTTTGGAGTTTGCTTTTAAAAATTTATGCGCGGGCCAAAGCGTTAAATTTAAAGATTTTAGCGGCGAATTTGAAGCGTCAAATTTCACCGAGCTAAACGAAAATTTTAATCTTTTAATGCCGACGAATCTTAAAAATTTGCCTAAAATTTTTATCGCAAACGAAGCCGAGCAGGTTGCCTTAGCAAGCTACGAAAAGCCCGCCGTTACGCTAAAAACGACGGCGATCTACCGCGGCAATCACCCAAACTCGCCAAGATTTTTTGACGTCTGCGCGGCGAGGGATATTTTCATCTACGCGCTTTGCGACAAGCTTTTTAAAAGATCTTCTACGATCAAGACATTTTTCATATCAAGCGATGAACAAGGCTCATCAAGCATGAGCACTTCAGGCTTTGTAGTTAGCATCCTTGCGATGCAAAGTCTTTGCTTTTGACCGCCAGAGAGCTTGCTAGCTGGCATATCTAGATTGTTTATTTCACCCAGTAGATTTACGCTTTTAAGTAGCTCTTCTACTCTTTTTTGCTTATCTTTTATACTGCCCTCGTAAAATTCCATCGCATAGGTCAAATTTCTCTCAACGCTAAAAGGAAAGAGCGTGGCGTCTTGAAAGAGTATGGCTAGCTTTCGTCTTAGCCAAATTTCGCCCTTATTTTTGATATTTTCGCCTTTAAATAGGATCTCTCCGTTATATCTGCCGCCTTTTTGCTCTAAAAAGCCATTTAGCGCTGATAGAAATGTCGATTTGCCACATCCTGAGCTACCCATTAGGCAGATGATCTCGTTTTCGGCGACGCTTAAATTTAGTTTTTTTAAAATTTCATTATCTTGGTAAAAGATACTAAGATCTTTTATGTTTAAAATATCTGGCAATTTTCTCTCCTATATCAAATAAAACTACGGCTGAAAGCAGGTGTAAAATGATCAATATAAAAATGAGCACGAGTGCCGTGGCGTAGGCATTTTGCGTTGCGACTGACTGGCTTAGGAGCATATGCAGGTGAAAAGGCAGTGCCATGACAGGCCTTAGCAGCCTGTTTGAAGAGCCACCTATGAAAACAGCTCCTGTCAGCAGTAGTGGTGCAGTTGCCCCCATTGCATAGCTTCCTGCAAGTATACCTGTAGACATTATATTTTTTCTAATAGTTGGCAAAACAAGCTTTCTAGCCATGAAATTTTTATCAACACCAAGCGCGAAGCTATCTCTTAACATCTTTTCATCTATCTGCGAGATCACCTTTTCTGTGCTAACTTCAACAAATGGAAAGACCATCAAAGCAAGCGTAATGCTAGCTGTTAGCAGGCTCTTTGGGATATCAAGACTAACGATAAAAAGCCCATAAACAAACATCCCAAGCAAGATAGAAGGTATAGAAGCCATCGTTTGGATGATAAATTTAAGCCCAAGTTTGATCGTGCTAGAGGTGCAGTAAATTTGCCTATAAATGGCGCAGCTAACGCCAAGAAGCGCAGAAAATATCATGGATAGTATCATCAGCAAAAATGAGCCTATGATAGCGTCTCTTATGCCGCCACTCTCACCTAAATTTAAACCTTGCGGATTTTTGATTAGAAAGTCTAAATTTATCTGAGAGATGCCATTTGCAAAGATGAAATAAAATATCCAAAATATCACCGCAACCACTATAAATACGCAAAGATAAGCATAAAATTTGACTAGATGATCTTTAAAAGCATTCATTGTTTTTCTCAAATTTAAAGATAAAAATATTTAGCAAAGCTCAGCCGCAACGGACGAATATACCGCAAATGCCGCCAAAGCGACCAAAACGGCAAATTTGCCACTTAAAGCGAGCGATTTTTGTGCGGGCTACTGCTGACGGAGATTTTATTTTAGGAGAAAAATGAAAAATATTAGTTTTAAATTTACGCTGATTTTGCTAGCAGTGCTGACCGTAGTTTGCGGCGTGATCGCGCTTGGCGTCGGCAGGTTTTACGTGGCGCCGGGCGACGTACTTAGCGTGATCGGCAGCTTTTTTGGAGTACCGACGGACGCCGCAGCAAATATCCAAAACGTCGTCGAAAACATCCGCATACCGCGCATTATCGCAGCTATCCTCGTCGGAGCCGC
>CALISV010000332.1 GCA_938041615.1 uncultured Campylobacter sp.
TGCAAGCAAACTGGCTGGCTCGAGGTGCTAGGATGCGGCGTGGTCGATCCAAACGTCTTTAAGGCGGTCGGCTATAAAAACGTGAGCGGATACGCATTTGGGCTTGGAGTCGAGAGATTTGCGATGCTGCTTCATCAAATTCCTGATTTGCGCTCGCTATTTGAGGGAGATTTAAGATTATTGGAGCAGTTTAAATGATAATTTCAAGAAATTGGCTAAATGAATGGCTGGATATCTCGGGCGTAACGAGCGAAACTCTGCTAAAGACGTTAAATTCGATCGGACTTGAGGTCGATAGTTTTAAAGAGATCAGGGTACCTAAAAATATCGTCGTAGGCTACGTAAAAAGCAAGATAAAACACGAAAACGCCGAGAAACTAAGCGTTTGTCAAGTGGATGTGGGCGGCGAGACGCTGCAAATCGTCTGCGGCGCGAAAAACGTCGAGGCCGGACAGTTCGTGCCGGTGGCGCTATCAGGCGCCGTTATGCCAAGCGGCCTAGAGATAAAAAGGGCAAAATTGCGCGGAGTCGAGTCAAACGGAATGATTTGCTCATCCGTGGAGCTAGGTCTTGTTAAAACAAACGACGGCATAATGCCGCTGGATGAAAGCATCGGTGAGCTAAAACTTGGTAAGGAAATTTGCGAATATCCGCTACTAAACGACGATATTATCGAGATCGAGCTAACGCCAAACCGCGGCGACTGCCTGAGCGTCTACGGCGTAGCGAGGGATCTATCGGCCGCGCTTGATCTGCCGTTAAAAGACGCCGCCAGATACGAAGAGGGCGAAAATTTGCTCGGTATCGGGCGTATTTTAGCTATCCACGCCGAGGAAAATTTACAAAGCAGCTTTCAGTACCGCGCTTTTGAGATAAAAGAGTATTTCGACGAAAATTTGCTGATGAAGATCCGTTTGGCGCTGATCGAGTGCGATAAACAAAACCGCATCGAGCGCCTGCTAGACTACGCTACGCACTCTACTGGCGTGCTTTTTAGCGCATATGATTACGCCAAGCTCAAAAAGGACGACGAGCGCGCTGTTTTTGACCTGCAAAAGGGCGCAAATTTAGCAACTGAAATTTTAGCCGGCGGCGAGCTTTTGGGCGTGGGCGGCGTGTATCAGACCGATGCGGCGAGGCTTGACGAAAACAGCAAACTAATCATAGTGGAGGCTAGCTACACCGATCCGCAAGTGATCGCGACTACGGTTTACGAAGACAAGCAAATGCCGCGCCAATCGCAGGCCTATCGCTCATTAAGAGGCAGCGAGCCAAACGTCGGCTTTGGCGCCGATTTTTTATTTAAACAGCTGGCCGCGCTAAAATCGGTCGCGCTTTATGCCGGTTCTCAGCAAAGCGTGATGACGCGAGAGCCGAAAGTCGTGAGCTTTACGATGAACGAAATGCAAAAAATGATCGGTCAAGAAGTCGCGCAAAACGACGTCGTGAGGATACTTAAAAAGCTTGGATTTAGCCTAACTTTTAATGCCGAAAAAGAGGGCGCGAACGTGAAAGTTCCGCTATTTCGCCACGACATCGTAAATGCGCAGGACGTCTGCGAAGAGATCGTGCGAATGGTCGGTATCGACAATATCGTCTCAAAACCGTTAAATTTTAGCGAAGCAAACCGCATAAACGACACTTTTGCCGACTATAAAAACGCACTAAATTTGCGTAAAAAAGCCGCTGCGGCCGGTTTTTTTGAGAGCGTGCATTATGTATTTGACGACGCCGGCGAGCTAGCGGCGCTAGGTTTTGCGCCTTGCAAGGCCGAGATAGCCAACCCGATAAATAGCGAGCTAAACATGCTAAGACCAACGCTGACAAATCACCTACTAAAGTCAGCCGAGCGAAACGTAAAAAATCAGCGAAAATCGGTCAAAATTTTTGAATTCGGTAGCGTATTTAGCGAGGATGGCGAGCAAAGCGAGAGATTTGGCTTCGTAGCTAGCGGACTAACGAGGGAGCCTAGCCTACTAAACGGCGCAAAACCTGCCGATATCGACTTTTTAGGCTTTGCTACGGCCGTTAGAAACGCGATCGGCGAATTTGAGCTAAAAGCGTGCGACGACGTAAAATATCTAAGCGAATTTGAACAAGCTAAAATCTATCAAAACGGCGTTTGCGTGGGCTATATCGGCCGCGTGGACGTGCGAGTCGAAGCCGCGCGCGACCTACCGCGAACCTATCTTTGCGAGATAGAGTTTGAAAAGCTTAAATTTGAAGGTGCGGTCGTCAAGGCTTACTCGAAATTCCCTGCTATCAGCAGAGACCTAAGTTTAATTGTGCCTAAAACCATGAAATTTGAAGCGATAAAAGAGTGTATAAATGCGCTAAAAATCGAGTGTCTAAAAGAATTTGCGCCGGTTGATATATATTCGGACGAAAAGCTCGGAGAGGACGTGAGTCTGAGCGTCAAATTTAACTTCCAAGATATACAAAAAACGCTTGAAGACGAGGAAGTAGCGGCGATAATGGATAAAATTTTAGACGCTTTAAAGCAAAATTTAAATATCGGACTAAGATGAAAGTTTACGCATTAAGAACGCCGATAAGCGCGAGCCTGGAAAACATCGCTGCCGATAAATCTATCTCGCATAGATGCGCGATATTTTCGCTTTTAAGCGATAAGCCAAGCCGCGTGAAAAACTATCTAAAGGCCGAGGATACGCTAAATACGCTAGAGATCGTAAAAAATTTGGGTGCGCATATCGAGGAAAAAGAGGGCGAGCTAATCATAACTCCGAGCGCAAATTTAAAAGAGCCTAGCGTTGTTTTAGAGTGCGGAAACTCGGGCACGGCTATGAGGCTTTTTATGGGCTTTTTGGCTGCTAGCGAGGGTTTTTTCGTGCTAAGCGGAGACGAGTTTTTAAATCGTCGTCCGATGGCGCGCGTAGCTAAACCGCTGATCAGCGTCGGCGCTAAGATAGACGGTGCAAACGGCGGAGATCACGCGCCTTTGGCGATCCGCGGCAAGAAGCTGGAGTATTTTAAATTTGATAGCAAAATCGCCTCTGCGCAGGTAAAATCGGCACTAATTTTAGCGGGACTAAAATCAAACGGCTGCGAGCTTAGCGAACCCGAGCTTAGTCGCGATCACACCGAGCGCATGCTAAAAGGTATGGGTGCTAGTTTGCAAATTTTACCCCGCGGCGTCAAGGTTGAACCGATGAACGCGCCGCTAAAACCGCTTGAAATTTGCGTTCCAAACGACCCTAGCTCGGCGTTTTTCTTTGCCGTAGCCGCAGCGATAATCCCGAATTCCCACATCGTGCTAAAAAATATGTTGCTAAATAAAACGCGCGTGGAGGCCTTTAAAATTTTAGCCAAAATGGGCGTGCAAGTAACGTTTAAAGAGACTTCAAGCACATACGAAAGCATCGGCGAGATCGAGATAAAACACGCGCCTCTAAAAGCCGTGGACGTGAGTGAAAATATCTCATGGCTAATCGACGAAGTACCGGCGCTTGCCATCGCATTTGCAAATACGCAGGGCACAAGTAGCGTGAGAAACGCAAAAGAGCTTCGCGTCAAAGAAAGCGACCGCATCGCGATCATGGTGCAAGGGTTGCGAAAATGCGGACTTGAAGTCGAAGAATTTGAAGACGGCTTTAGCGTAAAAGGCGGCGAGGCAAACTGCGCCATCATCGACAGCAACGGCGATCACCGTATCGCGATGAGCTTTGCGGTGCTTGGGCTAAAATGCGGAATGGTTATAGAAAAGAGCGAATTTATCGCGACTTCGTTTCCAAATTTTAGCGGGATTTTAAGACAACTTGGAGCTAGCGTTGAAGATTGAGCTTGCTAGCAGTTACGGATTTTGTTTTGGCGTCAAGCGCGCTATAAAAATCGCCGAAAACGCTAAGGACGCCGTAACCATCGGACCCATCATTCATAACAACGACGAGATAAACCGCCTAAATAAAAATTTTAACGTCAAAACGCTTGAAGGCATAAACGAAATCGACGGCGAAAAAAAGGCAATCATCCGCACGCACGGTATCACAAAGGGCGACTTAGCCGAGCTAAAAAAAAGCGATATAAAAGTGATCGACGCGACGTGCCCATTTGTCACCAAGCCGCAACAAATTTGCGAGAAAATGAGTAAAGAGGGCTACGATATCGTGATATTCGGCGATGAAAAACACCCCGAGATAAAGGGCGTAAAATCATACGCCGTCGGCAAGGTTTTCGTCGTGCTAGAAGAGAGCGAGCTAGAGAACGTAAAACTAGCGCAAAAAGTAGCCGTCATTAGTCAAACGACGCGTAAAGTAGAAAAATTTATGCAAATCGTAAATTATTTGATGCTACGCGTAAAAGAGGTACGTGTTTTTAATACGATTTGTAATGCTACTTTTGAAAACCAAGAAGCTGTTAAAAACTTAGCCGTTAGAGCCGATGTGATGGTTGTAGTCGGCGGTAAAAACAGCTCAAATACAAAGCAGCTTTATCTCATCTCAAAAACCGCCTGCGAGGATAGCTATCTCGTGGAAAACGAACTAGAACTAGATCGCGCGTGGTTTGAGGGGAAAAATCTCTGTGGAGTGAGCGCTGGAGCCTCTACGCCTGATTGGATTATCCAAAAAGTGATTGATAAGCTGGAGAGCTTTCAAATTTAATAAATACTCATTACCTTTTTAAACAAAATTTCAAATTTAGCCCTGAAATTTCGCAAGTTAATCTACAAATAAGTTAATATTAAGTAAAATTGAGTCTAATTGTGTTAAAAGCAAAATATATACAAAAGGAACAAGATGGCTGCGGTGAACAAAAAAGTTCAGCTTAGTAAGGCAAACGACGGTATCGAAGACGACGATTTTGCCGCGATGTTAGAGGAGTCTTTTAAAAAGACTGAAGAGGATAGCGACGGAATAATCGTCGATATTAAAGGCGACGAGGTTTTTGTAAACGTCGGTAAAAAATCAGAGGGAATTTTAAATATTTCCGAGATCCAAGATGAAAACGGAGAGCTTAAATTTAAAACGGGCGATACTATAAAGGTCGTAATAACCGGCTCAAGAGGCGGTAAACCTATCGTTTCTCACAAAAAAGCGCTTAGAAAAGAAAAAGTAAAAGCCTATATAGACTCATATAATGAAGAAAATCAAGACATATTTGACGTAAAAATAATCGGTAAAAATAAAGGCGGTTTTGTTGCTCAAAACAGCGACGGTATCGAGTTTTTCTTGCCTCGCTCGCAAGGCGGCTTTAAAGACGCAAACGCGGTAGTAGGAAAGTCGTTTAAAGTAAAAGTCATAAAAATAGACAAAGACGAGCAAAGCATTATCGTGTCAAGAAAAAAACTGCTTGACGAAGATAGAAAGAAAAAAAGAGAAGCGATATCTGCAGTCGCTGAAAATACGGACGTGATAGAGGGTGTGGTTAAGAAAATCACTACTTACGGTATGTTTGTAGACGTAGGTGGAGTGGATGGGCTCGTGCACTACAGCGAGATAAGCTATAAAGGACCGGTAAATCCGGGATCTATCTACAAAGAAGGTGATAAAGTTTTAGTAAAAGTCATCAAATACGATAACGAGAAAAAACACCTTTCACTATCTATCAAGGCTGCAACTCCGGATCCTTGGGAAGAGATAAAAGACGGACTAGATGTGGGCGACACTATAAAAGTAACAGTCAGCAACATTGAGCCTTATGGTGCATTTGTGGATCTTGGCAACGACATAGAGGGCTTTTTGCACATTTCTGAAATTTCATGGGATAAAAATATCAAAAATCCAAAAGATCACATAAGTGAAGGCGAGGAGCTTGACGTCGAGGTTATCGAGATAGACGCAAAAGATCGCCGCCTAAGAGTGAGTCTAAAAAATCTACTTAAAAAGCCGTTTGATGAATTTAAAGCCCAATTTAAAGAAGGCGACGTTACTAAAGGCGTAGTTACTAGCGTGACTAACTTTGGAGCATTTGTTAGGATTGGCGCAGTTGAGGGCTTGCTTCACAATGAAGACGCTTCATGGGATAGAAACGATAAGTGCAAAGATTTGTTTAAAGTAGGTGACGAGGTTGAGGTAAAAATCATCAAAATCGACTCTAACGAGCAAAAAATTTCTCTTAGCCAAAAAGATCTAAAACAAAGCCCGGTACAAGCTTATGCAAAGAAATTTAATGTAGGCGATATCGTGACCGGTAAAATTCGCGATATTAAAGATTTCGGCGTATTTGTAGAGCTCGGCGATAACGTCGATGCGCTCATCCGCAAAGAAGACCTAGGTAGCGTAAGCGCTGAAAGCCTAAACATAAACGATAATATCGAAGCTGCGATAGCTTTTATCGACGAGAAGAAAAATAGAATCCGCCTAAGCGTAAGGCGCCTTGCAAGACAAAAAGAGCGCGAGGTGCTAAACGAGATAAATAGCGACGATAAGGTTACTTTGGGCGACATTATCAAAGAACAGCTATCATAAGTAAATGAAGCGATATTTGTTCTGGGGCGCGATTGCTTTTTTGCTGATTTTCGTCTGCGTATGTGGCACTTTGCTGTATAAGTACGCGGACGTAAATTTAAAAGAGCCTGCGCCTGCTGAGCTAAAGATATCGCAAAATAACAAGGAGTCAAATTTGACTGCCAGTCCTGAATCCTGGGTCGGCGAAATGGCAAATTTGGCTCCTAAAAAATATGCTTTGGCAAGCAATGAGATATTTATAGAATTTAAAGACGAGTCAAAAACAGTCCTAAAAACGGCCTATCAGTTAGTGATCGATAAAAACGATATATACTCGATGTTCTGCCTTACTCAAACATTAAAAAACATACCCGTAGATTTTAGCGTAGTAAAAGAAAATTCACAAAATTTAATTTACATCAACACGCAAGATAACGGCGTTTTAGACCGCGTTATAAACGAACTTAAAGCGTACGATATACGCTCAACCTTCAAGGAGATCAAGCTATGAAAACGATAATAGTGTGCGACGCAATACATAAAGTCGGCTTTGAAATTTTAAATCGCGAAGAGGATATAAAAGTAATCGACGCAGTAAACGTGCCCAAAGATAAGCTTTTGGATATCTTAGGCGAGGCTGACGTGGCCATCACGCGAAGCTCGACCGAAGTCGGCGAGGCGTTTTTAAATGCGGCCAAAAATCTAAAAGCTCTCGTGCGCGCGGGCGTGGGCGTCGATAACGTGGATATAGACGGTTGCTCAAAACGCGGCATAATCGCGATGAACGTCCCTACGGCAAACACGATCGCCGCGGTAGAGCTAACGATGGCTCACATGTTAGCTGCCGCTCGCTCGTTTCCGTACGCTCACAACGATCTAAAAATCGACCGAATTTGGAAGCGCGAAAAATGGTACGGTGTCGAGCTTTTTAACAAGACTCTAGGCGTCATCGGCTTTGGCAACATCGGCTCTCGCGTTGCTACTAGGGCTGCGGCTTTTGGTATGCAAATCGTTGCTTACGATCCGTATATCGATCCGTCGAAAGTAACCGATATGGGCGGCGTTTATACGCGAAATTTCGACGATATCCTTGCATGCGATTTTATCACCATACACACTCCGAAAAATAAAGAAACCGTAAACATGATCGGCGAGGCGGAGATCGCAAAGATGAAGGACGGCGTGCGCCTCATAAACTGCGCTCGCGGCGGTCTTTACAACGAAGAGGCGCTGTATAATGGCCTAAAAAACGGCAAGATAGCGTTTGCGGGTATCGACGTATTTGAGAAGGAGCCGGCGACGGATCATCCGCTACTTGAGTTAAATAACGTCAGCGTTACGCCGCATCTTGGCGCAAATACGCTCGAGTCTCAAGCCAACATCGCTATCGCCGCAGCCGAGCAGGCTATCTCGGCGGCTCGCGGCATCAGCTATCCTAGCGCGCTAAATTTGCCGATAAAAACGGAAGACCTACCGCCTTTTGTGGAGCCTTATATCGAGCTTACGAGCAAGATGGCTTTCCTTGCCGCGCAAATCAACAAAAAGGCGATCAAGGCTATCCGCATCGAGACGCACGGCCCTATCAGCGAGTACACAAACTCCATGCTTACCTTTGCCATAGTGGGCGCTCTAAAAGAAAGTTTGGGTGATACGATAAACTACGTAAACGCCAAATTTTTGTGTGACGAAAAGGGTATTACGACCGAGAGTAGCGTCGGCGGCAATAGTATTTTCAAAAATAAAATCACCGTTCGCATCACTACCGAAAACGACGTCGTAACGATCGGCGGAACCGTATTTGGCGAAAACCAGCAACGCATCGTGACGATAAACGGCTTTAAAACAGACTTTAAGCCTAAAGGCAAGATGATTATCTTTAAAAACAACGACGTTCCGGGCGTTATCGCTAAAATTTCATCTATCCTCGCCGAAGAGAAGATCAATATCGCCGACTTCCGCCTAGGACGCGACGATCACGGTATGGCGCTTGCGGTCGTGCTTGTGGATGAAAAAATAACCAAAGAGACGCTGGCTAAGCTAAACGATCTAGACGTTTGCGTATGGGCAAAGTACGCAGTTGTCTAAATTTAAGCCCGAATTGGGGCTTAAATTTAAGGAGGGTTTGAGTATGAAATTTTTACTTTTGATTCCGATTTTGTTTTTGCTTGCGGGTTGCGAGAGCGAAGTGCAAAAGCAAACTACGAAAAATTTTGAGAAAATTTTGACCGAAAAAAAGAAATTTCAAAAGGTACAAAAAGACGATCCTAGCGTAAGCGAACAGATGAAGAGGGAAATCCACTCGCAGTCCGAGCGAAGCAAGGAAAAAGGCGAGTTCAAATTTAAGCCTTAAATTTGAGTTTTACTTCGGCGAGCGCGGTCAAATTTGCCCTCTCGCCGCTTCTTAAACTAAACTAAAAACTTTTTTGATATAATCAGCCTTTAAAACTACAAGGAGAAAAAATGGCAACCTATTCTATGGGCGACCTAAAAAAAGGACTAAAGATCGAGCTAGACGGCGTTCCGTATAAAGTCGTCGAGTATCAGCACGTAAAACCCGGCAAAGGCGCGGCTTTCGTTCGTGCAAAAATCAAATCTTTCATCGACGGCAAAGTGCTTGAAAAGACGTTCCATGCGGGCGACAAATGCGATCAGCCGAATTTAGAAGAAAAAGAGATGCAGTATCTTTACGACGACGGCGAGTTCTGCCAGTTTATGGACACTGCGACCTACGAGCAAGTGGCGATCAGCGACGAGGACGTGGGCGATGTCAAAAAATGGATGATAGACGGCATGATGGTTGAGATTTTGTTTCACAACGGCAAGGCTATTGGCGTAGAAGTGCCGCAAGTCGTCGAGCTAAAGATCGTCGAGACTCCGCCGAATTTCAAGGGCGATACTCAGGGCGGTAAAAAGCCCGCTACGCTTGAGAGCGGTGCAGTCGTGCAGATACCTTTCCACGTGCTTGAAGGCGAGGTCATCCGCGTAGATACCGTCCGCGGCGAGTATATCGAAAAAGCAAACAAATAACTTCTCTATTTTTGCGAAATTTTAATTTCGCAAAAATTCCTCTTTCTTTTAAAATTTATAAACTCCGAGCGATAAATTTAAACCGCGATCGTCGCGTAAATTTTGATTAAAATGGCTTTTTAAATTCGCCGAAATGCGGGATAATTTAGTCTA
>CALISV010000333.1 GCA_938041615.1 uncultured Campylobacter sp.
TTATCAAAAAGCCTTGACTCCGCGCGAGTGGCACGAAACGCTTTTTAAAACGGCCGCAAACGAAGGATTAATCTGCTTTTCAAGCCCGTTTAGCAACGACGACGCCGATTTTTTGGAGCGCTTTGACCCGCCTGCTTACAAAATCGCTAGCTTTGAGGTAACCGATTACGATTTTATACGGCATATAGCCAAAAAAGGCAAACCGGTCGTCATCTCGACTGGCATCGCTACCCTGCGGGAGATCGAAGACGCAGTGCAAATTTGCAAAGAGTGCAGCAACGAAAACGTCGCACTTTTAAAATGCACGTCTAGCTACCCCGCACCGCTTGAGGGGATGAATCTACTCACGATCGCCGATATGAGGCACAAATTTGGCGTAGAGGTCGGCTTTTCAGACCATACTCTGGGTATCGTAGCGCCCGTTGTCGCCGTGAGCCTTGGAGCTCGCATCGTAGAAAAACATTTTATCCTAAACAAAGAGGTGCGAAGCGTGGATGAGGCGTTTAGTCTGGACGAGGATGAATTTAAACAGATGGCAAGCGCCGTAAGAGACGCGGAAAAACTACTAGGCAAAGCCGTCTACGAATTAGACGAAAGAGCGCTCGCCAGTCGCAACTACGCCCGTTCGCTTTATGCCTGCGCAGATATCAAAAAAGGCGAAATTTTTAGCGAGCAAAACGTAAAAAGCGTGCGTCCTGGCTGGGGTTTGCATCCTAAATTTAAACGCGAGCTAATCGGTAAACCGGCCAAACGAGATATAAATTTCGGCGACAGATTAAGCAGCGAGGATATGTAAATTTAGCGCATATCGCAAAGATTTGATACCGCGCTAGCCCGCAAGCCCGCTTGCTAAGTATATACTTAAAGCTCCGGCCGAGTTTGCGCAAAATTCGGGCGTAAATTTGGAACGAATTTAGCTTTAAAACAAAATAGCAATATAATAAGGAGGAAAAATGCCGAAAAACGAATATTCGACTATGGATGATTTTCAGGTCGTAAAAGAAAAAGAAAACGAGCAAAAAAACGTAAAAAAAAGCTCTGAAGCATTTGAACCAAGCGCCAATCCGATATTTCAAAAAAACTTGCAAGCTCTCTTTCAGCAAGACGAAATTTTAGCCGCCCGCCTTTGGGGAATGGAAGAGATGGCGGATTACGACGTATTTGTCGGCAAAGACCCGATCGACATAAACATCATAAACAACAAAACCTTAAAATACGTCTACGAAAATCCCGTCAAAGACGTCCAAAATACCCTAGAATCCGTCGAGAACGAATATAAGCGCTACCCGATTATGTATTTTTACGGGCTAGGCAACGGGATACTTTATAAAGCGCTTTTAAAAAACGAAACACATCAGAAAATCATAGTCGTAGAACCGGAAATCGAAATCATCTATGCGGTGTTAAATTTGATCGACCTTTCAGACGAATTATTCAGCGAAAGGCTAACTCTTTTTTACTCCGAGTTCGCAAACTACACGCAGTTTTATTATCTGGCGTGCAATAGCAAATTTACCGCATACGCTAAAATTTACAATCTTCAAATTCACTCGCCGTTTTACGATCAGTTTAGCGACGACTACGCAAAAATAAACCAATCCTTTGCAAAAGCCATCTCTCAAATGGTGGCCGGTCACGGTAACAGCATAGACGACAATCTAATCGGAGTAAGGAATAATATAGAAAATTTAACGGCGATGCTCACAAACTACTCCTACGTCGATTTGATAAAAAAGCGCTATAAACTAATGGACACGGCAGTCATTGTTTCAACGGGACCAAGCCTTGATAAGCAGCTTGAGACGCTTAAAAAATTTGCTCCGTACGTTACCGTCATCAGCCTTGACGCATCGCTACCGATATTAATGAAACACGGTATAAAGCCCGACTACGTAACTTCGATAGAACGCGTAGAGGCCACGTCGAGTTTTTTTAAAAAAAGAGATAAAAAAATAGACAAAGACGCTTACTTTATCATAGCGTCTTTGACGCATAAAAAAACGATTAAAAATATCTTACCTCGCCGCCTAGTCCTAACCATGCGCCCTCAGCAAAACGAAACGTCGTTCGGACTAAAAGGCTACGGCTACCTAGGGATCGGGCACTCCACGGCAAATCAAGCCTATCAGCTAGCCTACGTTTTAAAACACAAAAATATCGTTTTAATCGGACAAGACTTAGCCTTTGCTCCGGACGGTAGATCTCACGCCACCGGGCACGCGTTTGCGCAAGCCGACGAATATCTATACGTCAAAGCCTACGGCGGCGAGGGCGAAGTTCGCACGACTTATGTCTGGGATAAATTTAGAAATCAATTTGAAGCCGATATCGAGCAGTCAAGCAAAAAAGATGTAACGACGTATAACTGCACGCAAGGCGGCGCCAGGATAGAAGGCAGCATAGAAAAACCGTTTTTAGAGACTATGCAAGAGCTTTGCAAAGACAAAAAACAAAAAAATCTCCCCAATATCGCGCCGATAAAAGAGAAAAGAGCGAATAAAGATATGTTAAAAGCATATAAAGTACTCGTAAAAAAGCTAAGCTTTGAAAACGAAGCCAAACGTATAATCGAAGAAACGTTTTTAGAAGTCGTACCGAAAATAGACGAAATTTCAAAACTAAGAGACGAAGGGAAATTAAGCGAAAAACACTTTCATAAGCTCGTTAAAATTTCAAATAGGATAGATAAAGCAAAAGACGCTATCTCAAAGCCTAAATTTAAGCCTTTTATCGAAAATATCGTGGCCATATCCGTATATTTTCAAGAGCTTGAACTAGCTAAAATCTCAGTCGCCCCGAGCGATACTACGATGCAAAAGGTAAACAAGCTAGCCGAATGGGTAGAAATCCATAAATACTGGCTATTTTCGGTAGCCGGCGGACTAAACGCAGAGATAGAAACCATCAAAAAAGCTTCCAGAAATTTAGTCCGCGAGCTAAAAAAGCGAGGACTCATAACCAAAAACGAGATAGGTCAAGCAAAGGAAAATTTCAGACTGAGTTATTAAATTTCGATCATAAATTTAGCTTTATTTTTATTTTTAGCCTTTATTTGCTAAAATCACGCAAATTTAGCTAAATCGGACGAAAGATTGTTTTCAAATATTTATACGTATAGGTTTTTTATCGTAAATTCGGTCAAAAACGAATTTATAACCAAATTCGCAAAAAGCAAGCTGGGCGTAGCGTGGGCGATACTGCATCCGCTAGCTCAGGTGCTCATCTACGCGACCATACTCTCCTCGGTACTCTCAGCCAAGCTGCCCGGCATCGATAGCAAATACGCCTACGCTATCTACCTAATGAGCGGGATGCTTTGCTGGATGCTTTTTAGCGAGATTTTTTCGCGCTGCATAGGCATTTTTACCGATAACGCCAACATAATCAAAAAAATGTCTTTTCCCAAAATCGTCCTTCCGGCCACCGTAGTTTTAAGCTCAGTGATAAATAATCTCATTTTATTCGCCGCAATAGCAGTCGTATTTGCGTTTTTGGGGCATTTTGCGGGCGCAAATTTGATCTTTTTGCCGATCTTTTCCTTGGTTACGGTGATGCTAGCCGTAGGATTTGGGCTGTTTTTTGGCGTGATAAACGTCTTTATGCGCGACGTAGGCCAGATCATCGCCATCGTCTTGCAGTTTTTATTTTGGCTAACGCCCATCGTTTATATGACGGGCATTTTGCCGTCAAATTTGCAAGAGCTAATCTACATAAATCCGCTTGTTGGCGTCGTTAGCGGCTATCACGATATTTTGATTTACGACAAGACGCCGGATTTTTCGCTTTTGATTTATCCGGCCTTTATCGGCGCGGCAAGCCTTGGAGCTGCGTTTTTCGTTTATAAACGAGCCGAAGAAGAGATGGCGGACGTTTTATGATTTTATCGGTTCAAAATATCTGCAAAACTTACTTGGATTACGAGAGCAACTTTAAGCGATTTGCCTCGTGGTTTAGTAAAAATAAACGTAAAAACCGTACTAAAAGACGTAAGCTTTGACGTGGGAGCCGGCGAAGTAGTCGGGCTAATCGGGCAAAACGGAGCGGGCAAAAGCACTCTTTTAAAAATCATATCGCACACGCTAAAACCGTCAAGCGGCCGCGTAACGAGCAGTGCTAAAATTTCGTCCATCTTAGAGCTAGGCATGGGCTTTCACGGCGATCTAACCGGCAGGCAGAATGCCTATCAGTCCTGCTCTCTCATGGGCTACTCAAAAGAGCAAATCGACGAAATAATAGCCTACATCGAAGACTTTGCCGAGATAGGCGAGTATTTTGATTATCCCGTGCGAATTTACAGCAGCGGCATGCAGATGCGACTTGCTTTTTCGGTCGTTACGGCAAACCGCCCCGATATACTCATCATCGACGAAGCGCTATCGGTAGGCGATGTGTATTTCCAGCATAAAAGCTTTGATAAGATAAAAGAATTTAAAAGCCTAGGCACGACGCTCATCATCGTTTCGCACGATAGCGGCGCGATAAAATCGATCTGCGACCGAGTAATCTTGCTAGAAAAAGGGCAAATTTTAAAAGACGGAGAGCCTGAAGCCGTGCTTGATTATTACAACGCCCTAATCTCAAAAAAACAAGACGTACAAATCTCGCAAATAACCCTGCAAAACGGCAAAACCGCAACCGTATCGGGCAACAAAAAAGCCTGCATAAAAAACGTTGAAATTTTAGATGCCGTAGGCAAAAAGATACAAAATTTAGAAGTCGGCAAAAAAATCAAGCTAAAAGTAACGGTGCAAGCAAACGAAAATTTGCCGTCGCTAGTGCTAGGCTATCAGATCAAAAATCGCTTCTCGCAGGTCGTCTACGGCACGAACACTTACCATCTAAAGCAAGCTTTAAAAAATCTCAAAAAAGGCGAAGAGTACGACTTTAGTTTCGAATTTGACGCAAATTTGGGC
>CALISV010000334.1 GCA_938041615.1 uncultured Campylobacter sp.
TTTTTTTATTTTCTTCAGATTTAGCTCTTTGGTCGATGTATTGCGTTTCAAGCGGCAAAATCACGCTTGCGGACTTGGGTTTTACGGACAAAAATGACGAAATTTTAAATTTAGGCGAAAACAAAGCCGCAAAAATAAATTTGCGAGATTTGGCGGAGATTTTAAAAAAGCACGGCGTAGAGCTTGAGGACAAAAGCGGCGGAGAGACGATATTTGTAAAAAACTGCGACGCGTTAGCTCTTGTGCAGCGCGCGTTTTTGCAAGAGGTTACGAGCGAGTTTAAGGGACTGCAATTCGTCAAATTTCCGCTTATCGAGCCTCAAAACGAACTTCCTAAAAACTTCCACGAATACAAATTCGATAAAATTTACGTAAATAAAATCAATCCAAAAGGCAGCTTTAGAGCCGGTTTCATCACGCCAAACGGCTCACAGCCAAGCATATTTTTTAGATACGAGATTAGTGCTAAAATGCCGGTTTTAAGGGCTACTAAGCCGCTTGCGACGCTTCAGATGCTAGGTATCGGCGACTTTGCAAAGGACTGGGTCGAGCTTGGCGAGTTTAGCCACGACATGATGAGTGACGCGCCAAACGCGAGGCTAGCGGCCAAACAAAACATAAAAAGCGGCGAAGTGTTGCGGCTACGGCAGTTTACACCGCTACCGCTCATAAAAAAAGGCGAGCGCGTCAATGCCGTGCTTAGCGACGGGGCGCTTAGCATCATCGTCGAGGTCACGGCGCTAGAAAACGGCAATCTAGGCGAGACGATCAAGGTCAAAAATAACGACAAAAAGGTCTTTAGCGCGCAAATCGTCTCAAAAAAACAGGTGATGATAAGATGAAAATTTTTCTAGGTATCAGTGGCGCAAGCGGCGTAAATCTGGGGCTAAAGCTCGCCCGCGAGATAGCAAAAAGAAGCGAGATACATCTGTGCGTGAGTAAAAACGCGATGAACGTGCTAGAAAAAGAGCTAAAATTTACGGATATTTTTTATAAAAATGGTGCGACGGGTTTAAAATTTAACGCAAACCAAAATAGCGCCAAATTTGACGAAAATCACGAAGACGCCAAATTTTTAAATTTTAGCTCCGCTCAAGGCGAGCTGGACTTTGTAGGCGGAGACGAAAGATCACAAAACCAAAGCGGCAAATTTGCGGATAATGCGCAAGGTTTGAGTGATAGCGGTTTAAAATTTTCAGGTTTGGATAACTGCGGCTTTAATAATGCAAACGGGCAAATTTGTAAATCTAATAGCGGCAAAAAAAACGCGAGCCCTAACGATGAAATCGCGAGCAAATTTGACGACCGTAAATTTCAAAGCCAATGCGTTTTTGATAAAAACCGCATTCAAAAAGACGCCAAGCGGGATGAAATTTATCAAATTTGGCAAGATTTACAAAAATACGCCGCCATCCACGATGACTCCGATCTTGCCGCAGCGCCGAGTTCAGGATCGTTTGGCGTATATGCTACTATCGTTGCGCCCTGCTCTA
>CALISV010000335.1 GCA_938041615.1 uncultured Campylobacter sp.
TGCGATACGGCTCGTCTGCACTACTTTTTAGCGCTTTTAGCGCGTCTTTTATCTCGCGCGGATTTTTCGCCGCGAGCTCTTGTAGTTTTTCAAAAGGCGTTTGCGATTTTCGCAGCGCCAAGTCCTCTTTTGTTCGTTCAATTATCTGATCTAGTATCATCTTTTACCCTTTTTTAGGCACTCTTTGATAGCATTTATGTGCTCTTTGCCCTCGGGCGAATTTACAAATTCCTCGTCGTGCAGGACTTGTTGCATTATCTCGTCGGCCTTTTTGCACTCGCCTAGCTTGTAGTATCCCCACGCCAGCGAGTCTAGATAAAACACCGAACCCGGCTCTAGCTCTAGGGCTCTGTTTACTAGCTCTATGCCCTTTTTCGCGTCTATATCGTGGTCGATGAGTAGGTAGCCGTAGTAGTTTAGATATAGCGCGTTATTTAGCTTTACGGCCGATTTTTCAAAGTTAGCGATCACTTGTTTGAGGCTGTCTTTACTTATCTTTTTTGTTTGTTTATCCGTATCTCTTTCGTACTGATATATCGCCATTTTGGCTTGATATTCGAGATTAAAGCTCTTATCAAAGGCCTCCTGCGCCTTTTTATACGCCTTGGCAAAATCCCCCGTCGCAGCGTAAAGATCCATCAGCGCATCGTCGTTGTAGGAGTATTTTTGTAAAAATTTGATCGCACCGTCGTAGTTTTTTTGATAGACGTAAACGCCGAGCACTTTTTCGAGATAGATTTTTTCTTTCGTCACTTCAAAAAGACTCTCGTAAACATCGATCATATCGGAGTAGCGGCCGTCCTGCGCGTAGATATCCACTAGCGCCGTGCAGGTCTCTACCTCGCAGCCGTCGATACGGCGCGAGCTCTCCAGGTGCCTGATCGCCTCTTTTTTGTCGTTCATTCTATTGTATAAAAGATCGACTATTCGCAGCAAATTTTCCACGCTTCTATCTAGCTCGTATGCGCGCTCGAGCTCGCCCAGAGCGGCTTTGTTGTCGTTTTGCATCGAGTAGACGGCAGAGAGCATGACGTGGTTTTTAGAGACGTCCTCTTTTTGGACGAGCTCTTTCATTATCTTTGCGGCTTCGTCGAGTTTATTTTCGCTCATCAAATTTGCGCCCTGTATGCGAAGCACGTCCACGTCGTCTTTTAGTACCTTTTGGCTGAGCGCTAAAATGCTTTTAAAATTTACGTTTTTAGAAAAAAACGCGAGCCTGAGCGCCTCTTTTAGATAGTCCGTGTTTTTAGTTTTTTCGTAAAGCTGCTCGTAAAGCTCGGTCGCCTCGTCGTGATTAGCGTTTTCAACCGCCAAAAGCGCCTTGATAACGTATAAATTCTCGTCAAAACCGTCTTTGGCGGTAGCAAAACAAACAAGCAAGGCCGCCAATATAAATTTTAAAATCGCCTTATTCCCGCGCATTCTTTCTCCAATTCATTGATTTTATCCTTAAAATAGTCCCAAAACGGAAAGGTGCGGCACTGGCTCGGTCGAAAGTCGTAAACCGAGCAGTTTTTTGCCGTTTCGTCAAAAAAAACGCACGCAAATCCGCCCTCATAGGGCTTTTCTTTGAGGCTAAATTTGTATCCGAATTTATCTAAAAATCGCGATCTAAACTCATCCTCGCTTATTTTTAAATATTCCGCCAGTGCCGAGATTTCCGCGGAGCTTATCCATATATAGCCGCTCTCGCCAGTGCAGCATTTACCGCCGCACAGCTCGCACTTGCTAGCGTCAAATTCATAACCAAAGCCGCTTTGTCTTAGCAAACTCACTCCGCGGCGTCCTTACTTT
>CALISV010000336.1 GCA_938041615.1 uncultured Campylobacter sp.
CGCGGTAGAGTATGCCGCGGCGCAGATCGGAGGCTCTTTTGTAGATAATACTTATTCTATAATCGGAGCAGTCGCAAATAATTTTTTAAATATACAAGGCTCGGCCCTTACGATATTTCTTACCATAGACTCTATTCTAACTACCTACTTTTGGTTTATGCTTGGCGCGTCGTATTACCTGCTCGGCAAAGATACGCAGAACAGTGCTTTCTACATCTACTCAGGCTTAGCCTTTATGTGCATAGCGCTTCAGTTTATCGATTTTTCGTCCCTTAACGGTTTGGTATCTCCATACGCGCTGCTTACGATAGCGCTTTTGATCCCACTTTGTGAACTAGCGGGGCTTGGGCTAGGATCAAAAATATCACTCTTGTGCAGCCCTAAAATTTAAAAACTTCAAGTTTTATCACAGCCGCCATACTAGCCGTTTTGCTAAATTTTATCGAAAACGGCACTAGTGTCGCCTCTCAAATTTTATGATAAATTCATCGCTGTTTTTGTAATATACTTCTATTTATTTATAAGCCAAAAACGCTTATTTTAAGCCTATAAATAAATATAATTTAAAAACTTAAGGAAAAAACATGAGCAAATTTCACTCTTTCGCGCTAGCTCTTGCACTGTGCGCGAGTTCGCTTTTTGCAGACCGCGTCGTAACCGATCAGCTAGGCCGCGACGTTACGCTACCGGACGAAGTTAAGCGCATAGTCGTGCTTCAGCACCAAAGCCTAAACGCGCTCAATGAGCTAAACGCGCTAGATAAGGTCGTCGGCGTGCAGGAGTCGTGGGAAAAGTCGCTCGGCAAAAACTACATCCGCCTAGCGCCGAGCCTCAAAGATATGCCCACACCAGGCGATCTAAAGGTCATCAACTACGAGGCGGTGCTTAAGCTAAAGCCCGACGTCGTGATCGTTACGAACTACATCCCGCAAGAATACATCGACAAAATGACGGAGCTCAAAATCCCCGTCGTCGCCGTTAGCTTCCAACGCAGCGACGCCGCCGATAAGGGCAAGCTAAATCCGACCTTCAAAGACGACGAGGCGGCCTACACCGAGGGCTTTTACGACGGGATCGAGCTTCTTGGTAAGGTTGCAAACCGCGAAAAAGAGGCCGCCGAGCTAATAAGCTTCGTCAAAACCTCGCAAGAGCAGCTAAAGGCTAAATTTAGCGACTTCATCGTCGATAAAAGGCCTAAAATTTACATGGCAAATCCAGACCTCACGACCTACGGCAGCGGCAAATACACGGGCATAATGTTTATGCGTGCAGGCGCGCAAAACGTCGCGGCGCAGAGTATCAAGGGCTACAAACAGGTATCCGCAGAGCAAGTTTTAGCGTGGGCGCCGCAGATGATCTTCGTGCAGGATCGCTACCCGCAGGTGCCCGCCGAGCTTAAATCCAACCCGCAGCTTGCAAATTTAAGCGCGGTCAAAGAGGATAAAATTTACATGATGCCCGAATACGCCAAAGCGTGGGGCTATCCGACTGCCGAAGCCATGGCGCTTGGCGAGTGGTGGCTAGCGATGAAGCTCTATCCGAAGCACTTTGACTAGGCAGAGTTTGACAAAAAAGTAGAGGAATTTTATCAAAAATTCTACCGCACGAGCTATAAATGAAATTTTCCGCCCTGCTGCTGCTCTGGGTGCTCTTATTTGCGGTATCGCTGGGCATTGGGCAGTATCCTGTGAGCCTAGAGGAGACGGGTAAAATTTTACTCGGCTCCGCGGCCGACGAGACGGCAAAGAGCGTCGTGCTTGATATCCGTATCCCGCGTGCCCTACTTTCGAGCCTTTGCGGCGGGATACTGGCGCTTAGCAGCCTCGTGCTTCAGGCGGTGTTTAAAAACCCGCTCGTAGGCCCGCACATCGTGGGCGTTAGCACCGCGGCGGCATTCGGCGGCGCGCTTTGTATAATGCTTGGCTTTGGCTCCTACTTTATTGTGGGATTTGCCTTCTTTTTCGGGCTCGCCGCGCTTTTTATGCTCTATTTTATCGCCAAATTCGTCTCGCGCAGCGACGTCTTTTCGCTCATCCTAGCTGGCATCGTCATAAACGGCGTGTTTGCCGCGCTAACTAGCCTCATGCAGTATCTAGCCGACAACGAAGACGTGCCACCAAACATCATCTACTGGCTGCTTGGCAGCTTCGTGCGCGCAGACTACGACAAGCTCGTCATGCTCGCCGCCGTTTCGGCGCCCTGCGTCGCGGCACTCATCGCGATGCGGTGGCGATTTAACCTACTCAGCCTCGAAGACGGCGATCTAAAGGTGCTCGGCGTAAACATCGTGCGGCTGCGCTCGGTCGTCCTCGTCATCTGCACCCTGCTAGTCGCCGCGCAGGTCAGCGTCAGCGGAAACATCGGCTGGATCGGCCTGGTGGTACCGCACGTCGCTAGGATGATATTTGGCAGCGACCACTTGCGCTCGATGCCCGCTTGCTTCGTCGCGGGAGCCGTTTTTATGCTCGCCATTGACGATGTATCGCGCTCGATAAGCTCTAGCGAAGTGCCGCTTAGCATCATCTCCGCGCTCATCGGCAGCCCGATATTCGCCATCCTCTTAAAAAGGAGCGCCGATGCGAACAGAAGGTAGTTTGCTCTCGATCAAAGACGCGGGATTTTTCTACGAAGAGGGCAAATTTCTTTTTAGAAATTTAAGCTTTGAGATTGAGCGCGGTCAAATTTTAGCGATTTTAGGGCTAAACGGTCAGGGCAAAAGCACGCTGATGTCGTGCATGATGGGCATTTTGGACCTCAAAGAGGGGCGGCTTTGCACGCAGGCGAAATTTGGCTTTCTGCCGCAAAGCTTTAGCGTGGCGTTTGATTACAGCGTGCAAGACATCGTGGCGATGGGGCGCGTGCGCGATATTTCGCTATTTTCAAAGCCGAGCAAACGCGACGTGCAGATCTGCCTGGACGCGCTTGAGAGCCTTGAAATCTCGCACCTGAAAAATAAGCGCTTCAACTCGCTTTCAGGCGGTCAAAAGCAGCTCGTGCTCTTTGCCAGAGCGATCGCGAGCAAGAGCGAAATTTTATTTTTGGACGAGCCGGCTAGCGCGCTTGATATCAAAAACCAAGACCGCGTGCTAAGCCTCATCGTAAATTTAAAGCAAAAAAGTAGCGCCAGCATCGTTTTTACTACGCATCAGCCAAACCACGCCCTTGCGGTGGCGGACCGCACGCTCATTTTAAAAGACGATCTTAGCTACGTTTACGGGCTTAGCGCCGAGGTTTTAAACGAGGAAAATTTAAACGCGCTTTACCGCGTGCGGATGAAAACGGCGGAATTTGACATAGAGGGCGAGCAAATCCCCAGCATCACGCAAATTTTCAGCGCGCAGGTGAGGTAGCGCCAAAGCGGCGGTATCAATCAGCGCGAAATTTTAAATCGCGGGATTTTTGTCCTGGGCGAAATTTAAATCGTAGAATTTTGTCTTGAAATGCCGTCTT
>CALISV010000337.1 GCA_938041615.1 uncultured Campylobacter sp.
TCATTCATATTTATTCCTTTAAATTTAAAATTTTATAAAATGTTTAGAGCCACTCTCACAACCCATCAAATTCTTTTTTTAGTTCGTTTCTTAGCTCTTCGGCTCTATCTTCGCCGTTTTTGAAATTTATCTTTACAAAGTCATCAAGCTCGTCCAAGATCGCAAAGAGCTCACTCTCCCAGCTTAAATTTTCTTGCTTTGATAAAGTTTCTAATTTTTCTCTTATTTGCTCTAAGGCATCTAATGCTTTATCCTTCTCAGACTCACTATTTAACGCATCTTCAAATAAAATATCTTGCCTTAAGGCGTTTATTTTTTTAAATATTACATTGCAAAATTTTGGATATTTCTCAGCATTGCTTAAATTTTCTAAAACCTCCTGTGCGGCCTTTTGATAAGCTGGCACAGCACCTTCTTCATCTAGCTTTCTGGTTAGTTTTTGTATCTGAAAATATAAAATAAGCGCTGCAAAAAACGCAAGTAGCAAATAAATCGTCACGCTATTCATTTTTACTCCTTTTTCTAAATTTAAGATATAGTTTTTAGATAGCCGTTATCGTTCAAAAACAGATACATTTCGCCTAAAATTTGCTTGCGCTGCGAGTCGGTTACGAGCTTTGACTTTTCGATACGCTCGTTTAGGATGTCCTGGATCTCGTAGATGTCGTAGTCCAGATCCTCCATGATATCAAGGATGGATTGGCTTTCTAGTAGGTGCGACACTTTAAATCCCTCTGCGTCTATCTCGATAGTAGCTTCGGTCGGGTGGGTAAAGAGGTTGTGCTTCATACCCAGCACCTCCTGATACGCTCCGACTAGGAAAAATCCCAAAAAGTACTCTTCCTTTTCCACGTCTACGTCGTGCAAAAACAGAGGATTTTCCTCGTCGTCAAAGCCTATCTCGCCGTCACTATCGCAGGTGATATCCCACAGCGACGCCGAGCGGGTAGGGCGCACGTCTAGGCGGTCAAGCGGCATGATAGGGAAATTTTGCTTTAACCCCCAAAAATCAGGCAACGACTGAAATAGCGAGAAGTTTACGAGATAGCGCTCCTGCGCTTCCTCTTGCAGCTTTAAAAGCTCGGCGTTGTGCTGTTTGGTGCCGAGGATTTTAGCCGCTTTTTTGATGATTAGGTGGGTTAAAATTTCAGCATTCGAGCGATCTTGCAGATCGACGTAGCCTAGATCAAACAGCGTGAGTATACTCTCCATATGATCGATGCTGTCGTGCAGATACTCTATCGCGTTTGACGGTTTTATCGTGCTTAGCAGGTCGTTTAGCTCGGTGATTAGCTGAGGGTTTTTCTTTTTTAGTAGGAGTTTTTCCTCGGTGTAGTCCTGGCTAAAGAGCTCCAAAACAGGCGCGACCAGCACGGCGTGCGATGCCGCGACGAAGCGGCCGCTCTCGATAAAGATATCAGGCTCCACCTCGTTTCGCTGCGTCGCCATCGTCTTTAGCAGATAGACCACGTCGTTGGCGTACTCGCTTAGAGTGTAGTTTCGGCTTGAGTTTTCCTTAAACTGCGAGTACTCTATAGCTAGACCGCCGCCTAAATTTATGGCTTTTAGGTTTTTCGCGCCCATTTTTCGCAGCTCGGCGTAGATGTTTCCAGCTTCGATTAGGGCCTTTTTTAGCGGGTGGATTTCGGTGATTTGCGAACCGATGTGAAAGTGGATCATATTAAAGCGGTCGAGCAAATTCGCCTCTTTTAGCAAATTTACCGCTTCGATTAGCTCGGTAGCGGTTAGGCCAAATTTGGAGTTTATGCCGCCGCTTTTAGCCCAGATACCAGATCCGCTGCTATGCAGCCTGATGCGCAGACCGATGTTTGGCTTTGGCGCAAAACGCTCTTTTGCGATGGCGATGATAGCCTCAAGCTCGTTTAGTCCCTCGATCGTTAGCGTGATGTTGTGTCCCATTTCGGCCGCGATAAAGCCGATGTTTATCATCTCTTTATCCTTAAAGCCGTTTACGGTGATCGGCGCGCCTTCGTTGTTATACGCCATCACCAGCAGCAGCTCGGCCTTTGAGCCCGCCTCCAGCCCATAGCCATATTTTTGGCCGTGACGGACTAGATTTTTTACAAAGCCCGGATACTGGTTTACTTTTAGCGGATAGACGGCGTTAAAGCTGCCTTTG
>CALISV010000338.1 GCA_938041615.1 uncultured Campylobacter sp.
GATTTTACGACGTTTATCAAACCTCTCTATGCTAGCCGCACCCTGCGAATACGAAACTTCTGCCACGCTAGAGAGCGGCACGGTCGTCCCTGTCGCGCTTTGGACGTAAATTTTACGCAAAACTTCAAGATCGTTTCTAGCGCTCTCCTCTAGGCTAACGCGGATAGGTACTTGACGGTCCGGCAGGTCAAATTTTGCCGACGCCGCATCCGTGTCGCCTACGGTAGCGATACGCAAAGCTTCGCCAACGGTCTGATGGCTCACGCCCAGCCTTGCGGCCTCTTTTTTGATTAAATTTATGCGGATTTCGGGCTTTTGCAAAGGCTCGTTTACTTGAGCGTTTTTTGTACCTACAACTCCGTTCATTTGGGATTTTATCAGCACGGCGGTTTGAGAGAGTGCATCCGCGTCGTCGCCTGCTAGGATGACCGAGATATCGCGCGCAGCCATCTCGTTAGCAAAGGCAAATCTCATATCGCTAAATTTAGCCAGCTCCGCCCGCAACTCGTCTTCAAACTGCTTTTGCGTAACGGCGCGCTGCTTGTGCGGCTTTAGCGTGATTAACAGTTCGCCCTTGTGCGTTTCGCCGCCGCCTCCAGCGATGGCAAAAACCGACCAAACGGCAGGGTTTTCTTTGATCGCGCGCGTTAAATTTAAAAGCCTATCATCGGTCTGCTCTAGCGTAGAGCCGGGAGTTAGAGTGATATTTACGCTACTTCTGCCCGAGTCGCTTTGAGGCAAAAATCCCGTCGGCAAAAGCGGTATTAGCGCAAACGAGCCAAGCAGCAGCAAAAAGCCGATAAAAAGCGTAAATTTGCGGTGATCTAGCGTGAAATTTAGCAAATTTAGATAGGCGGCCTTTAGTTTGCCCGCTTCGCGCTCCACTTTGGCCTCGGGCTTTAGGATGTAGGCCGCTAACAGCGGAGTGGCTAAGCGCGCGACTAAAAGCGAAGCCAAAACCGCCGCCGCGACGGTTATGCCAAACTGCCTAAAGTACTGCCCGATACCCCCGCCGATAAAGCTAACTGGCAAAAATATCGCCACTATCGTTAGCGTAATGGCAAGCACTGCAAAGCCGATATCATCAGCCGCGTCGATGGCGGCCTGATAGGGGCGTTTGCCTAGGGCTAGGTGCTTTTTGATATTTTCTATCTCCACGATCGCGTCGTCTACGAGTATGCCGATAACTAGCATTAAAGCTAGCAGTGTGATGCCGTTTAGCGTGTAGTCCAGCAGATAAAGCGCCGCAAACGTCGGCAAGATCGAAAGCGGTAGCGATATAGCCGCCACTAGCGTCGCTCGCGCGTCTCGCAAGAAAACAAATACCACAAGTACCGTTAGTATCGCACCCTCCGCCAGCATCCAGATCGTTTGGGTATAGCTTTGCTTGGTCTCATTTGCCGAGGTATATGTCTCGTCTATCTTTACTTCCGCATGCTCTGCGGTAAATTTAGCCAGCTCCTCCTCGACCTTTTTTATTACGACCGTGTCGCTGGCGCCTTTTGAGCGCGATACGCTAAAACCGACCGTCTCCAGCCCATCCATCCTCGAGCGCGCTCTAGGCTCAGCGTGCGAGTCCTCAACGCGAGCGATGTCGCCCAGACGGACGTTTCGGCCGCCGTCTAGCCAGATAGGAGTATCGGAAAGCTCCTCGACGCTCTTTGCGCCGCCTGTTACGCGCAGGCTATTTTCCGCACCGTCTAAAACCGTCCTACCCGCGGGCAAATCGGCGTTATTTTGCGCGAGCTGTTTGCTAATATAAGCCGCGTCTATCTTTAGCGAGCTAAGCGCGGCGGGATCTAAAAGCACTCTGATCTCGCGTGTAACGCCGCCTAGACGCTTTACCTGCTGTACGCCCGGGATCGCTAGCAGCCGCCTTTTTATCTCGTTATCTATCAGGTGCGATATCTCGCTTTGGTCCAAATTTGCGCTTCCTATAGAATAAAACGCCAGCGCGCCGCCCTCGACGTCCACGCGCTCTACTATCGGCGTATCGATACCGGCGGGTAGTTCGTCTCTGATCTGCGAGATAGCGTTTCGCACGTCGTTTACGGCTCGATCGACACCCGTCTCGATAGCAAACTCCACTGTGGTAGCCGAGCTACCCTCAGAGATCGTAGAGCTAACGTGCCTCACGTCCGCCAGCCCGCTCACGGCGTCTTCTATGCGCCTAGTAGTCGAGCTTTCCAGCTGCGTAGGCGACGCGCCGGTCTGCGTGACCGTGACGCTAACGATAGGAAAATTTACGTTTGGATTTGCGTTTATCGGTAGACGCAAAAACGACGCTACGCCGCCTAAACTAAGCGCGATAAAAAGCACGATAATAGGGATAGGATGACGGATCGCCCAAGACGAAATTTTCACTCCGCGCCCCTTTGCGCCGCTTCGCCGTCATTTACCAGCGCGGCGGCTTTTAGCGCGACCTCATCGTCCTTGCTGACACCTGAAATCACCTGAACTAGCCCGTTTGCTCTAAGTCCGGTTTGGGTTTTTCGCTTCTGCGCCTTGCCGTTTTTTATTAGCGTCGCAAACGCGCCCTCGTCCGTAAACGAAACTGCCTGCGCAGGTAGCGCTAACGCGCTAAATTCGGGCAGGTCGATGACAGCCTTGGCATACGACCCGATAAATTTAGCCCCGCCGTCTAGCGAAATTTTGACCTTGCCCAGGCGCGAGCTCGTGTCCACGCTAACAGGCACTAGCCGCACTTTGCCTTTCACAGCCTCTTTTACGCCGTAAATTTGAGCCTGCGCGCTCATACCGACTTTTATCTGCGCTAGCTCGGCTGCGTCCGCGTCCGCAGATAGCTCGATGACGCCGTCTTTTGCGATGTTAAACAAAGCCTCGCCGCTAGTTAGCGCGCCGATTTGGGCTTTTTTGGCCGTTACGACGCCGCTAATGGGCGCTATCACGCTAGCTTTGCCGAGTTGGTCTTTAGCCTCCGCAATCTGCGCGTCTATCTGCGAAATTTGGGCTTTTGCGGAGTTTAGATTTGCTCTGGCGCTTGCTTCTTTCGCGTTTGCTTGTTCGAGTTCTTGCGAGCTGATCGCCTTTTTTGCGGCCAAGTCTTTAGCTCGCTTTAGCGCGGAGCTAGCCTCGCTAAAAGCGGCCTTGGCGGAGTTTAAATTTTGCTTTGCGGCCTCGAGAGCGGCGGTTTGCTGGTCAAATTTCGCTTTTACACCGGCATTATCCAGCAGAGCTAAAATTTGCCCCTTTTGTACGCTTTCGCCGACCTCGACTAAAACCTCGGAGATTTGCCGGCCTTGTAACGCCGAACCTACTGCGACATCGTCTTTAGAGACCAGTTCGCCGTGTAAATTTAGCTTTGGATTAAATTTTTGGACCTTGGGCGATACGACCGTGAGCTTTATCGCTTCGCCGTTTTGATTTTGCTTAGCGTCTGTATTTCTACCGTCTCGGCCGATGTTTGTTTCGCTAGCGTTGCCGCCATTTATATCCGCTTGAGCCTTTTGGCGCTCGGACGCGTTTTGCTTGTTTTGCGGCGGCGTTTTTCGCTCCGATTTATTTTCCTGTGCCGCCGCCGTTTGCTGCGCGCTCAAAACCAGCGCAAACGATAAAAAATACGCCTTTAAAATTTTGCCGAATTTCATAAAATTTCCCTTGAAATTAGTCTTAAAATTTATCATATTAGCAAAATTTAGGACTAAAAGTCAATCCTAAAACCTTGAAAATATTTTGGGATTTTACTAAAATTCGCCCAAAAATAAAAAAGGGAGAAACAATGTACAACTTCGACGAGCTGGGCAAAAAAATCGGCGATATCGACAAACGCATAGATATGCTGATTGCTAAAACTGGGCTTAGCTACAGCGAATTTGCAGTGCTTTATACACTCGCAAAAGACGGCCGTTCGACGCAAAAAAGATCGGCCAAGAGTGGCTCATACCCAAGCAAACGGTCTTTAACGTCTGCAAGGATTTTCGCAAAAAAGGGCTAGTGCAGATAGGCGAGCAAAGCGCGGATAAAAGGGAGCGCGCGATGAGTCTCACGCAAAAAGGGCACGACGTAGCAGACCCCATAGTGCGCGCTAGCGATGAGCTGGGCGAGCGGGTATTTGCTAGGCTCGGCGAAAAAAATGCCGAGAAGCTATTTTTGTTGCTGACGCGCTTTTGCGAGATTTGCGACAAAGAGATCGAAAATACGCCAGGTATCCAAACGAAAATTTAAGCTTGCTTGGATTTAATTAAGTCGTTTTTGTCGTATATTTTTGCCAAAATGCCAGCAAACGCCTACAAGACCGGAGCTAGCGACAAGCCGTGCGCAAAATACTCTAGCCAAATACGCCATACGCTAACGACGTTCCCGGCTCTTCCTAAATTTACCTACTCGCTTGCCTTTTTTCGTACTCGGCGGCTTAAATTTTACAAATTTATCTAGTAAATTTAACGAAAAAGTCGTCTTGCCAAATTTGCCGCTTAAATTTAATCGACGACGGCGAAAATACGGCTCAAAATGTGCGGACGATTTACCAAAGCGCGCAGCGAATTTGCCTGCTGATTTATCTTTGCAAACGCAAGCGGCGCTACTCAAATTTAGCATTTACGGCTTATAAAATCGCCGCAATGCACCCTAATGCTACGCCAATGTTTAATCTTGCAACCAAAATATTACGAGTAAATTTTCCCCGCTAAATTTTGATGCGTTGCGAAAAAGTAGCTTAATAGTTTAAAGCCGTATCCGCAGGTCTATTTCCACCGCCCACTCAAACAAAATTAGCTGAGTCGTACGCCTAAACGCCGCCGATCCGGCGACGACAATCGTCAAATTTATCCGCAAACGGCAAGATTTAATTTTAGTAACATTTTAGAAATTTATTTACGTTTTTACTCATTTATTGTAGATTTTAGTAGCTTAAATTTTAAAATTAATCAGAAAATATAATTCAAAACCCTATAATCGGTAAATTTAAAACCAAAAGGAGAAAAAATGAAACTATTTTCAGCGCTCGCTCTGTGCGCGGCGATGGCGTTTAGCGCACAAGCTGCGGAAAAATACAAGATCAAGCTCGCCTCCACCTACGAGAGCAACGTACCCGTACTAGGCGACGCTCCGAAAAAATTTAAAGAGCTCGTAGAAAAGATGAGCGACGGCCGTATCGAGGTTCGCGTCGACTATCCGTCCAAGCACAAGGCGGCGTTTGCGCTGCTTGATATGGTCAAAAGCGCCCAGTACGACGCGGCTTTCACCGCTAGCTACTTTTATAAGGGCAAGGACGCCAAGCTCATGCTCTTTACGACGGTGCCTTTTGGTATGAACAAGGCCGAGCAGGACGCATGGTACGCGTACGGCGGGGGCAAGGAGCTCGCGCAAAAGGTCTTTAACGAGTACGGCATAGTGACCTTTCACGGCGGAAATTTCGGCATGCAAATGGGCGGCTGGTTTAAAAAAGAGATCAAGAGTACGGACGATCTAAAGGGGCTAAAACTACGCATGACCGGGCTTGGCGGCGAGATAATGGCAAAGCTGGGCGTAAACATTAACACGATCCCGATCGGCGAGCTATACATGGCGATGGAGATGAACACGATCGACGCCGTCGAGTGGGTCTGCCCTGCGATCGATATAAATTTCGGCTTTCAAAAGGTGGCTAAATTTTACTACACAGGCTGGCAGGAGCCCGCTAGCGAAAATGAATTTTACATCAACAAAAAGCTCTGGGACAAGCTACCCGCCGACCTCCAAGCTATCGTAGAAACCGCAACCAAGGCTGTAGCGGCCGATGTCTATGAGTCGGCGGTCTATCAAAACTCGCTAGTACTTGATAAAATCAAAAGCGGGCATCCGGACGTGAAAATCGCCTCGTTCCCGCCCGAGGTCATTGCTGCGCTACGCAAAGCCACGGACGAGATCCTAGACGAGCTTTCGGCAAAGGACGCGACGTTTAAAGAGATCCTAGACTCGCAAAAAGCCTTTATGAAAAAGGCCAGGGTCTGGACGCAGATCTCCGAAAACAGCTACATAAACAGCACTGCGGAGTGATCTCTGCTAAATTTAACGAGCCGTCCGAGTAAATTTGACGGCTCGAAGGCTAGTGCAAATTTGAGGCTAAATTGGGCCCGATTTTAGCTCGATGTCAAATTTGAACTCTAAATTTATCAACACTGCTTTGCTTAAATTTAACCGGCAAATGCGCCAAAGCAGACCGCCGTTACTTACATGCCTTAAACTTCTCAAATTTTAACCCAAATAGTGCTAAAATCACGCAACTACCAAATTTAAAAGGAAAGCCATGAAAAAGTATCCAAATTTTGCCTTTTGGCTGTAGTTTTTTGCGGTATTGGCGGCGCAAATCTAAGCGCTCAAACGACGAAAGCCTCGCTAATGGAAAAAACGGTAAACGAGTTTTACGAAACAAACTACGGCAATGGCGAAGTGCAACCTATCACCTCGGAGTGGCTGACTCCAGAGCTTGACGGGCTCATTTACGATCAGTTCGGCTCCGCGCTCGGACGTCTGAGCGGCGTAGAACACGTATCATCCGATCTAGATGCCGATCCTTTTATAGATGCGCAGGATATTGACGAGCTCAAAAACTTTAGCGCAAAGGCGGTCTCAGAGAACGAAGTGCGAGTAAAATTTGAGCTATTTGGCGAAAAACGCGATATAACTTTACGCCTAATTTGCGACAAAGATTGCCTGATCGACGACGTAAAGCTTAGCGATGGAGGCTCGCTAAAGGCTAAGATTAAGAAATCTCTAAAAGCGGCGTATCCGAGCAATTACGGCAAAATTTTCAAAGAGCGAGAGTAAAATTTGAGAGTTTAACGCGCCGTTTGGTGTCAAATTTGCCCATAAAGAGCGGCGCGTAGAGTAGGGCACGAGCTAGCGATA
>CALISV010000339.1 GCA_938041615.1 uncultured Campylobacter sp.
GTCGCGGCGGCTCACGGGCTAAAGGCGATGAATATCTACGAGCTAAAGATCGCGAGCATAACGGCGAAGGCGAAGATTATTCGGGATTAAATTTGCGCTTTGGGGCGGCAAATTTGATGCTAAATTTTAAAAAATAACTACGTGAAATTTGATAGCGGTGAAAAATAAAAAACAAAAAATCCCTCCAAGCGGAGGGATAAAAATTATTTAGGTAACGTAGCTATAACTTGCTTCATTTGTTCAAGAGCAGGTTTGCAAGCGGCCTCTTGAGAGTCTTTTGGAAGTTGAGCAAATTGTGCTTTTTGGCTCTCGTAAGTGGATTTCATAGCCGCCATTTGCGGGTTGTCTTTAGTTTTTTCGACGAACTCGTCAACTAGCTTAAAGTACTCTTCGCAAGAAGGTGAAAGCTCAGCTGCTACGGCAGATACGCCCATAACGCCCAGTGCGGCAACTACTAACAATGACTTTTTCATATATTCTCCTTAGATGAAATAGGCGAGCATTATATCCTTTTTCTTTCCTTTTTTAGTAAATCAAATTTAAAAATCTCGTTAAAAATAAAAGTTAATTTAAATAAAAAATAGATAAAATTATACCTATTATCAATTTCTTAATATAAAGGGGATGTCATGGGTAAATTTAGCATTATTGCGGCTGCAGTTTTACTGAGTGCAGCCTCGGCTCTCGCACAGACGGGAGGAGTGGATAGCAAATTTAAGCGCGCCGATAGCAATGCAACCGGATCAGTGAAGCTAGATATGGTTTCCGTCACGGCAAACAGGAGTGAAACAGATGTCGCTAAATACGCGGGTCAAGTTAGCGTCCTAAATCAAAACGATCTAGTTAAATCGCCGTCCGTCATCGACGCTATCGGCTCGGTGCCAGGCGTCATGCTCGGCAACGACCACGGCAGACAAGTCGGCCAATACTACAACATCCGTGGCTTTGGTTATCAAAGCGAAGCGCGTGTCATCATTGAACAAGACGGTATCAAGCGTTCGCCTTCGCTTTTTTCTAATCAAATTTCAACCTTTCGCGTGGATAACGACTTGCTAAAACGCGTCGAGGTCGTAAAGGGCGCTAGCTCGGTGCTGCACGGTAGCGGCGCAGTAGGCGGTATCGTTAGTATGAGAACCAAAGACGTGAGCGACTTTATAAACCCGGGCAGCGACTATGGCGTCACGATCGGCCACCGCCAGGAAAGCAATCACATGAACTCAAATCGAGCCGCCATCGCAGCTAAACCTACGGAAAATTTCGGCATTTTACTCTATGGCAAGCACGCGGACTTCGGCAAGATAAAGATGGCTAGAGACGGCAAGCGCTCGGGCGTGAAATACGCGGAAAACGACGAGCAGGTAAACACCGTCTTTGCCAAAACCGAGTGGGCGATAACCGACGAGCATGCTTTGGAGGCTAGCGTATTTAACTACCACGAAAAATTCTCCTCCTCGCCGTGGCAGTCGCTTTATTGGAGCGAGGATGCGGAGTTGCCTACTTCCGGACGGCTAAAACAACGAGACTATAGCGTGATATACAAATACACTCCGCTTAATAACAGATGGATAAATTTCTCCGCTCAGTATTACAACGCCAAAGCTCTAAATCACAGAATCAGAACGGGCTTTAGCAGAGGCAATCCCGTCTATATAGACTATAAAAATAAAGACGACAGATGGGGCGTCAGGCTCAAAAACGAAAGCCTCTTTGACACCGGCGTGCTAGAGCACAGGCTAGTTACCGGTATCGACTACGAGCACAGAAAAGAGGACGCGATATTTTGGTACAACGGCGCGCTTAGCGATTTCGGTTCGTTTCCGAATTTTTACAAAGACCTAGGTATCTACGCGCAAGACGTATTTAGCGTAGGCAAGTTCGAGTTTACTCTGGGCGGTAGATTCGATAAATTTAAACGCGGAGTCAAAAGCGGCGATCGCAACTCATACTCCGAGTCTAGATTTTCTCCAAAACTCGGCCTTGCATACGAGGTCTTTGACGGCATAAATTTACTCGCAGGCTACGCAGAGACATTTAGAGGACCGACGCCAAACGAGACGTCATCGGCCGGCCCGTTAAATCCGCACTACTGGTACATGCCAAACCCAGACCTAAAACCTGAAATCGCAAAAGAGTACGAAGTGGGCTTTTCTGTCGACAAGCAGGGGCTTTTGGGCGATGATGAGCTGTACTTTAAAGCCACTTACTACGACGGCAACATCAAAGATATGATAAATCTAAAAGCAAGACCGGATAAAGGCAATCCGCCGTTTGACGCCGAAGCACCGGGCAGACGCTACGGTATGTACGAAAACGTTGATAATGCAAAGCGCCGAGGCGTTGAGATCGAGTCCAAATACGCGATAAACAACCTTACATTCTCGCTCGGATACGATCATACGAAAATTTACGACAAAGCGACCAAAAAGATACTCACAATCTACGCTGATAAGCTAACTTTGGGCGCGATGTATAGATACCAGCCGTGGGGGCTTAGTCTGGGCGGCGATATGACGCATTGGTTTAGGCCTAACAACGACGAGAAATACTACGTCGTGCGCGGCCAAAAATACGAATACGTAGACGAAACCTTTACTATCATAAATTTTAAAGGCCGATGGGAACCGAAAAATTTCGACAGCTATCTACTAAACAAGGGGCTAAAAATCAGCTTTGGCGTAAACAATATCTTTAACAAAGAGTACATTTTCGCAAACGGATTTAAAAATACGACCAGAGTGGGCAAAGGTAGAAACTTCTACGTAGATTTTGAAAAGACGTTTTAGCTTAACGCAGCAAGCGAGCCAAATTTGGCTTAAATTTGGTTCGCTTTTGCTGTTAAATTTGCCGTTTTTGAGGGTCCGTTTTGGTTTAAATTTTGCATTTGCTGGGAGTAGGGCGCTAGCGTCAAATTTTGCTTTTTACCCGTTCAAATTTGACCCGCCCGCTCCCGCAAATCCGCTTCTTAATTTAAATTTGACTATAATGTCTTAAAATTTAAAAGGAGCAAATTTGCAAAATTTCGCCTTGAAATTTCGTCCGACGAGTTTGGACGAGATCTGCGGACAGCGCGAGCTGGTGGGCGTTTTTAAAAAATTTATCGAAAACAAAAAAATCCCGCACAGCATATTTTACGGGCCGGCAGGCTGCGGCAAGACTAGCTTTGCTCGCGTCGTCGCGCGGTCGATGGAGTATGATTTTTATGAATTTGACGGCGGAAATCTCAAGATCGAGGAGTTTCGCAAAATCCTAAAAAACCACGAAAACGCGCTTTCTAAGCCGCTATTTTTCATCGACGAGATCCACCGCCTCAGCAAAACGCAGCAAGAAGCCCTGCTAATCCCGATGGAAAACTACCGCGCCGCCATCATCGGAGCCAGCACCGAAAATCCCTACTTCACGCTAAGCTCGGGCATCCGCAGCCGCTCGATGTTATTTGAGTTTAAGCCGCTTGCGAGCGAGGATTTTGAAAAACTGCTTGAGCGCGTGAGGGACGAGGTTAAATTTGACATCTCAGACGAAGCTAAGGCCTATCTCGTAAAAAGTAGCGGCGGAGATGCGCGCGGACTGTTAAATTTGCTCGAGTTTGCCGTGAGTCTGGATGAAAAAATAACGTTAGAAAATTTAAAAACGCTGCGAGCTAACGCGGTTAGCGAAGGCGTTAGCGAGGACGACGTGCATTACGGACTGGCGAGCGCATTTATAAAAAGCCTACGCGGTAGCGACGAAAACGCCGTTATATACTATCTGGCACGGCTTATCGACGCCGGCGAGAGCGCTGATTTTATCGCGCGAAGGATGGCGATATTTGCCAGCGAGGATATCGGTAACGCAAACCCTAACGCGCTAAATTTAGCCGCTAACGCGCTTGCCGCCGTTAGCAAGATCGGCTTCCCCGAGGCGCGGATAATCCTCGCTCAATGCGCGATGTATCTGGCTCACTCGCCAAAGTCAAACTCCAGCTACAAGGCCATAAACGCCGCACTAGCCTATGTAAAAACCGAGCCGCCGCTAGCTATCCCGCCCTATCTCATCAACACCGCGCCCGAGGCCAAGGACTATCTGTATCCGCACAGCTTTGGCGGCTGGGTGGAGCAAAAATACCTCGAAAAGCCGCTTAAATTTTACGAGAGCAACGGCATCGGCTTTGAAAAGACGCTGGACGAGTGGCTGGCTAAAATAAAATCTAAGGGCTAAATTTACAAGGCCTATGGCATGCGGCAAAATTTAAACGGCTTACATTAAATTTATACCGATCAAATTTACCTATGGTGTCGCGCCAAATTTTACAAAAAGCATCGCGGTCAAATTTGCTGCATCTTGACTTTTGCTAAGCTCGTTAAATTTCTTGGCAAATTTGCGCAAAATTCAAACGTAATAGCAAAATCAAATTTAAAATATGCTCTAAAAATCGCCGTTTTGCGAAATTTGATCCAAATTTGACGTATATTTTTAAAATAGGCTAAAAAATTTTTATTATTTATTTTAGTTTTATATTTTTTTAAATATACTTGAAAAATTTTAAAAAATAAAGGCAAATCCATGCTCACCGACCTCGTAAGCTCTATAAATTCATTCCTTTGGGGGCCGTATTTCCTCATCGCGCTACTTTGCGGTACGGGGCTTTATTTTACGATTAGGCTGCGCTTTGTGCAGATTTTTAAATTTAAAATGGGGCTTAATAGGCTTTTCGGTAACTTCTCATTGCACGGCGAAGCGGCGGGAAAATCGGGCATGAGTTCGTTTCAGGCAGTCGCCACGGCCGTCGCGGCGCAGGTGGGCACGGGTAACCTCGTGGGTGCCACAACCGCGCTCATCATGGGCGGGCCGGGCGCGATATTTTGGATGTGGTGCGCGGCGTTTTTGGGCATGGCGACAAATTTTGCAGAGATCTGCCTCGCGCAAATTTACCGCACCAAAGACGACAGCGGCCACATGATCGGCGGACCCGCGTTTTATATCAGCCGCGGATTAAAGAGCCGCTATGCCAAGGTTTTAGCGGCATTTTTTGCGCTGGCGATCATTTTGGCGCTGGGATTTATGGGAAATATGGT
>CALISV010000340.1 GCA_938041615.1 uncultured Campylobacter sp.
TATCAGCCCGTCCATCATCAAGCGCGTTTCAACCGTGCTCGAGGGCAAGCTAGAGAGCCTCACGTCCTACAAGGTCGAAGTCGGCGGACCAAGAGCCGTGGCAGAGGTGTTAAACCGCCTCGGTCAAAAAGCGTCAAAAGCCACGATCGAATACATCGAAGATATCGACGACAAGCTTGCTACGACGATCAAAGAGCTTATGTTTACATTTGAGGATATCAACACCCTCAACCAAGCTGCCATCCGCGAGATACTTAAAAACGTCGATAAAAAAGACCTCATGGTCGCGCTAAAAGGCAGCGGAGACGCGCTCAAGGAGAAATTCCTTTCCAGTATGTCTCAGCGTGCCAGCGAAGCGTTTAAAGAGGAGATGCAGTTTTTGGGCGCGGTGCGCGTAAAAGACGTCGAAGAAGCGCAGCGCCGCATCGTAGAGCAGGTCCAAGCCCTAGCCGAGGGCGGGGCATTCCAGATAGGCGAAGCCGATGAGATGATAGAATGAAAAGCAGCGTAATAACAAACGAGCGCTCAAAAGAGCACTTTGTAGAAAACTATCGGTTTAAAATTTTAGGCCAGGAAAAAAGAAGCGAGGATGCGCACGCTATCCACGATACCGAGATTCGCCGCGCACCGGAGCATAACGAGCGAGCCTTTAGCGGCGAGCAAGAGAGCTCAAATTTAAGCGAAGAAAAAGAGCACGGTTCGCATTTCAAGCCAGAACCTAGCTTTATCGAGGAGCTTTTGAAGCGCACCGACGAGATGAGCGGCAGTATGATAAAGCTGCAAATGCAAATCGAAAATCAAGAAAACGAATTTGCTAAACGCCTAGAGAGTGAGATCCAGCGCGCTAAAGAGGATGGCATAAAGCAGGGCAGAGACGAGGCGGCGGCTAAATTTGACGAGGAGTTAAGAGCGCTTGAGAGTAGATATCTAGGCTCGATAAATAAGCTAGAGGAGCAGGCGGCTAAATTTGAAAGCCTCATCGCATCTAGCGAAGCGCAGCTGCCCGCTACCGCAGTTGATATAGCCAAAGAGGTCGTGAAAAAAGAGATTTCATTAAATTCGGCAAACATCGCGGCGGCTATCTGTAAGGAGCTTTTTAGCGAGATAAAAGACGCCAAAGAGGTGCAGGTCAAAGTAAATCCGAAAGATTACGAGTTTATCAAAGAAAATTTCTCCGGACAAAACGTCAAAATCTCCGCCGACGAAGCCATCAGCGCGGGCGGAGCGATCGTGCTTAGCGACGCGGGTAACCTCGAGGGCACGATCGAAGCTAGACTAGAAAAAATCAAAAAGATAATAGGACAATGATAGACGTAAAATCTATGAACATGGAGGAGCTCGAAGCGCTTTGCGGGAAGCTCCGTGATAAAATTTTACAAACCGTCAGCGCAAACGGCGGGCATCTTAGCTCAAACATCGGCGCAGTCGAGCTAATCGTCGCGATGCACTATGTTTTCGATGCCGCAAAAGATCCGTTTATATTTGACGTTAGCCACCAAAGCTACGCGCACAAGCTAATCACCGGGCGCTGGGATAAATTTGACACGCTTAGAAAATTCGGCGGTATCAGCGGCTACACCAAGCCCTCCGAGAGCAAATACGACTACTTTATCGCCGGACACAGCTCCACCTCTATCTCGCTAGCAGTGGGGGCGTCAAAGGCGATAAAGCTAAAAGGCGAGGATCGCATCCCCGTGGCCTTTATCGGCGACGGCTCGATGAGCGCGGGCATCGCGTACGAGGCGCTAAATGAGCTTGGCGATATCAAAAACCCATGCGTCATCGTCCTAAACGACAACGAAATGAGCATCAGCAAGCCCATCGGCGCCTTTAGCAACTACCTGTCGCAGATGATGGCTGGGCCGCTGTATCAGAAGTTTAAAAGCCGCGTCGAGAAATTTTTGAGCTATATGCCAGACGGCGCCGCGTATATGGCGCGCAGGATGGAGGAGGGCATTAGGATATTTACGCCCGGGATGTTTTTTGAGGAGCTCGGGCTTGAGTATATCGGCCCCGTAAACGGTCACGACGTGAGGGCGCTTATCGAGGCTTTTAGCGTCGCAAAAGGCATGAAAAAGCCCGTCGTCGTGCATGCCCAGACGCTAAAGGGCAAAGGCTACGAAAAGGCCGAGGGGCATCTAGCCAGCTGGCACGGCGTGAGTCCGTTTGATTTACAAAGCGGCGAAGCTATCAAAAAATCAGCCGCCAAATCGGCCACCGCACTCTTTGCGGAAAATTTGACCCAGCTAGCTAGCGAGCATAAAAATATCGTCGGAGTGACCGCCGCGATGCCTACGGGCACGGGCATAGACGCTTTGATGGAGAGATTTCCGGATAGATTTTGGGATGTCGCGATCGCCGAGCAGCACGCCGTCGCCTCGATGGCAGCGATGGCGAAGGAAGGCTTTAAGCCATTTATCGCGATTTATTCGACCTTTTTGCAGCGGGCGTTTGACCAGGTCGTGCACGACTGCGCGATCATGAATCTAAACGTCGTCTTTGCGATGGACCGTGCGGGCATCGTCGGCGAGGACGGCGAGACGCATCAGGGCGCATTTGACGTTAGTTATCTAAATTTGATCCCGAATTTGACGATTTTTGCGCCTCGCTGTGCCGATAGTTTTAGGCTCGCGATGCGCTACGCCTACGCTCACGAGGGGCCTTGCGCTTTTCGTTATCCGCGCGGAGCTTTTGCGCTGTCTCAGGGCGAATTTGAGGCGCGAGAGCTAAAGCTTGGCAAAGGCGAAATCTTGGTCGAGGGCGGCTGTAAAGCAGCATTTATCGCTTACGGTAATGGCGTGGGCAAGGCAAATGCTGTGCGCAAAATTTTACTTGAAAAAACGAACGGCAGATTTGACCCGAGCCTTGTTGATCTAGTGTTTGTTAAGCCGCTTGACGGCGAACTTTTGCAAGAGCTCGTGCGCAAGCATAAAATTTGGTACGTCTTTTCAGATACCGCAAAAAAGGGCGGCGTAGGCGAGATTTTAGCCGCATTTTTGCAAGAGCAGCGCATTTTTGACGTGCGCATTGTTAGCTTTGAGTTTGACGACGCGTTTATCCCGCACGGCGCTACAGCCGACGTCGAGAAAGCTCTTGGTATCGATGCGGCAAGCATTTGCGAGAAAATTTTAGCCGAAACGGCGGATTAAATTTGAACTGAAGCGTTTTCGCGCTTCGGTTTTACGAGTTTTCTCAAGAGTATTCGTGCGTAAAAGGCTCAAATTTGAGCTAAATTTCTCATTTTCAGGGAATTTTTTATCAAACATTTTGCTAAGCGCTGCAGCGTTAAATTTGCCATCATTTAAAGCGATCGTTGCGGTGACGCTTGGGCTTTTACTAAAGATATTTTGCCCCTTTGCTTGGACATTTGTCTTAGCGTTTGCCAGCCTGTCGTTGCCGCTAAGTGCTAAAATTTCTCCTAACTGCGCCTCTTTTAGGCTAATATCAAGATTTTCATTTTTTATGGTGGCGTTTAGCTTGCCAGCAAAGGCATCGCCGCCTAAATTTAGCTCATCTATCTTGCTCTGCTTGAGCTTCACATCGCCCGCAAGCGCCATCTTTGAGCCAACCTCAAAGCCACTAACCGCTTTAAATTTCTCAGGGTCGCTAATGAGCAGGGCAAATTTGCTAAAAATTTGGTTATTTTTTAGGTCAAAAACGCCCTTTATATCCTTTAGCTCGCCAAGGTCGCTAAGCACGTTTGCGTCAAAATTTACAAGCTCACCTTTTGCGGTGGCGCCGCCTTTTAGCTCAAATTTCGCCGCATTTTTAAGCTTTGCAAGACCATTATTTATAAGGCCGTTTTTTATCTCAAATTTAGCCTCGCCTGCAAGCTTTTTTAGCTCGTCAAATCCGCTAAAATTTGCATTTAAATTTATCTGCCCATCTGCGTAGCTAGGCTGAAGGACAAGTGCTAGAAGCTCTTTTAGCTTGATGTTAGCTGCATTTAGGGCTAAGTTTTTGCTATCAAAATTTGCATTTATCTTGCCACCAAGCCCGTTTATCTCAGCTTTTAGGTTTTTAAGGGCTTTTTCTTGCATCGTAATTTCGCCATTTGTATCCACGGCACCACTCAGCTGTTGCCCCAAAAGCTTGCCAAAAAGGGCAAGATCAGGCACGTTTAGCAAAAAGTCGCTCTTTAAATTTTTGCTAGTTAGATCATAAGTAGTCTCATTTGCTTTAAAAGTGGCTTCAGGTGCGATGATGAGGGTTTTTGCCACCACCTTTTCATTTGAAAATTTAGCATTTACGCCGCCTTTAAAGTTTATATCTTTTGCTAAATTTAGCCCAAATTCATTTTTTAGAATTTCTTTGTTTATAGCTGCATCGCTTGCTAAAATTTGAGCGTTAATAATGGGCTCATTTTTCTCATCAACCCCTTGCATATTGCTCGTTAGATCAAGCTTACCGCTAGCTAAATTTGGCTTTTGCGCAAGGGCTGATATCTCAGAAAGTTCGATATTTTTAGCGTCAAGGTTTAGGGCTTTTGGCAGGTAGTCTTTTAAATTTGCATTTAAATTTATGTTTGAGCCAAGCGCCGTGCCAGTTGCCACTAGCTTGAAGTCGCTAAACTTACCGATTGCGTTTGCCTTAAGCGCGATATCTTGTTTAAGTCCAAGCTCGTCCGCCTTCACCTTGTCGGCATTTATATCTATATTTAAATTCATACTTTGAGCAAGCAAAGAAAGGTCGCCATTTACCTTTAAATTTATGGCATTCATCACGGTTGCTTCTAAATTTAGCGTGCTAAGACCAAGGTTAAAGTTTTTAAATTTGACATCGATACCGCGAGTGAGCGCCTCTTTTTCTATTTTGCTGGCTATAAATTTATTACCAAAAG
>CALISV010000341.1 GCA_938041615.1 uncultured Campylobacter sp.
AGATGACGAGGATGCGCAAAATTTCGTCGAATGTAAAAAGTGCGGCACCTTTATAGAGGCTAAAGATGCCGTAATAAGCGGCGGCGGATACGTTTGCCGCGAGTGCATGCAAAGCAAAAAGGAGTAGAAATGCAATTAATCGGGCACGAGCTAGTGCCTTACGAAAAGCTGTATTTTTGCGCGAACACGGACGAAATCGACGCGAAATTACAAAATATGTTTTATTTTAATAGCAAGATGATAAAAGCGGCGCAAGAAAAAGGGGCTAAATTTAGCGTTGCTTGCGAGAATATAAGCGAGTGCATAATCGCAAATGCGGCGGGCGCGAATCTGCTTGTTATGTCTAGGCGAGAGTTTACGCCAAAGGCCGCAAATTTAGCCCAGTTTTATCTCTTTGACGCCAAAGTCGCTTGTATAATCGGCGATGAGAGCGAACTTAGCGAGATAGCGGAGTATCAAGCCGACGTCGCGATATTTGATAACGCTATCGTTTGGAATAGATCAAAAAAGGAAACAAATGGAACTTTTTAAAACCGCATTTTTGATGACGGTGCTGATGTTGCTTTTCGTAGCGGTCGGCGGCGCGATAGGCGGCACGAGCGGCATGATGGTCGCATTTTTAGTTGCGCTTGGGATGAATTTCTTTTCGTATTTTTTCTCGGATACGCTCGTACTCAAGCACTCCCGAGCCGTACCCGTGGACGAGGCGCACGCGACGGGGCTTTATCAGATCGTGCGCGAGCTTTGCGCGAAGGCAAATTTGCCGATGCCAAAGATCTACATCATCCCGGAAGCCGTTCCAAACGCCTTTGCCACGGGTCGTAACCCGAGCCACGCCGCGGTAGCCGTGACCGAAGGACTGCTAAATCTGCTAAACAAAGACGAGATCGAGGGCGTGCTAGCTCACGAGCTAAGCCACGTGCGCCACTACGACATCCTAACGGGCTCTATCGCGGCGGTTTTTGCGGGCGCGATCGCGATACTGGCGAATTTCGCGGAGTTTGGCGCGGCAAACCGTCAGGGCAAGCAAAATCCCCTGATGCTAATCGCTATAGCCGTCATCATGCCGCTAGCTGCCACGATCATACGCATGGCGATCTCGCGGGCGCGGGAGTTTGAGGCCGACAGGGGCGCTGCGATGATAACGGGCAAGCCCCAGCACCTAGCCGGCGCGCTGCGAAAGCTCGAGGACTACGCGCGCGGACGTGTGATGGCAAACGCCGACGAACAAAGCGCGCATATGTTTATCATAAATCCATTTAGCGGCGTAAAAAGCGCGCTAGGATCGCTATTTCGCACACACCCAAGCACCCAAGACCGTATCGCCGCGCTAGAAAATTTACGCTCGCAACTAGATGGCGAAAACGGCGTGAAAGAGTATTTTAGAAAGTAAATTTGACGGCAAATTTAAGCCCTCGTTTTGCCGTCAAATTTAAGCGAAACGGCTTGAGCGTTAAATTTAACGACAAATTTAACCCTGCGTCGCGTCAAATTTAACCGTACGCGTCAAAGCAAAATTTATCAAAAAGGCAAAATATGAAAATAGCCGTAAACGGCACGAGCGGATTTATCGGCGGCGAGCTTTGCAGATTTTTTAGAGCACAGGGGCACGAGGTCGTAGCTATCCCGAGGGCCGCCTACACCGACAAAGACGCACTCAAAAACCTCATCGGCGGCTGCGACGCGGTTATAAATTTAGCAGGCGCTTCTATCGCCGCAAGGTGGAGCGAGGACTATAAAAAGCGTCTTCGCGCAAGCAGGATAGAGACTACGCGCACGCTGGTTTGCGCTATAAACGAGCTAGAAAATCCGCCATTTTTCATCAGCGCTTCAGCCGTAGGGATATATGAGAACGGGCTTAGTCACGACGAGAGCTCGGTCAAATTTGACCACGGATTTTTAGGCGAGCTAGCATGCGAGTGGGAGAGCGAAGCTGGCAAAGCGCGGATGCAAACGGCGATATTTCGCCTAGGCGTGGTGCTGGGGCGAGGCGGTGCGCTAGCTAAGATGTTGCCGGCGTTTAGGCTAGGCCTTGGCGGAAAGCTCGGTAGCGGCGAGCAGGCGTTTTGCTGGATTTGCGTAACGGATTTACTAGAAGCGTTTAAATTTACCCTGCAAAACCGCCAAAGCGGCGTTTTTAATCTCGTTTCGCCAAGCCCTAGCACAAATAGCGAATTTACTCAAATTTTAGGTGGGGTTTTAGGGCGACCGACATTTTTTAAAGTGCCCAAATTTGCGTTAAATTTGATGTTTGGAGAGGGGTCCGTCGTGCTGCTTGAGGGCGCAAAAGTTTATCCCAAAGCCTTAATAGAGAGCGGATTTAGCTTTAAATTTAGCGATCTAAAAACGGCGCTTCGGGATATTTTGAAGTAAATTTAAATAATTTTGCCTGCTTAGCCAAATGCTCCGCTTCGGTTTTTGCAAAATGCGGCTCGCGCCAACACAGCGTAAATTTGACGCCGCTACGAAAATTTAGCCGCATAGAGTCCCGTCCGATTTTATCGCAAATCCGAATTTTTAAAAACGCCGGCGTAGAGGTATAAAAGCAAATACGGTAGCACCTTAAAACATAAAATGCTTTGCCCGCTGATATGGCGGGCTACAAATCGGTAAACAAAATTTAGCAAACCTGACGCTTAGGCAAAATTAGCACGATCCGCCCAAGAAAAAAGCGATAAATTTTTTGACAGCCAAACGATGTCTTAAATTTACAAAACCGCGAGCCGATATTAGGCAAAATTCGGCGTAAATTTGAATCAGACGGCAAATTTACGCTTTTGAATATAGCAGACTAAGCTTATAAATTCGGAAAGCTAGCTTTTGTCACTAGTTCTGCACGCAGGGTTTGCTACCTGCGAGCTCAAGTGGACTTGCGAGAAGTTTTACTCAAACCGCCTCGAGATGCTAGGCGAAAGCTTAGTCAAAACATCATAACTGATCGTACCGAAAAAATCCGCCCAAACGCTAGCGTCGTCAAATACACAAATTTTATCGCCCGCATCTTCACAACAAAAGCTATCCATCGACATTTTGCCAAGTAGTCTCTGTCCGCCGGCCGTCTTTAGCTCCCCCTCACCCGCATAGCGCAGCAGTCCGTCGCCGTAGCCCAGGTCGTAAACGGCGATTTGCATATCCTCGCTCGCGCAAAATTTAGCGCCATAGCCAGCGCATTGCCCTTTTTTTAGTACTTTACCGCTAACTTTATGCGCCCAGAGCGACGCCACGCGCTTTAGCTCCAAACTATCGTCAAACTGCGCGTAGCCGTAGGCTGCGATACCCACGCGCACGCACTCGTCCGCTAGCTCGCCGAAGCGCTCGGTCGCAGCTGAGTTGTGCGAGTGAAAGGTCAAATTTGAACCGCCGCAAATTTCGCGCACTACGGCTTTTGCCGCGGCGAAATTTTGCCTCTGCACGAAATAATCGCTACTAAGCTCCTCAGCACTTCTAAAATGCGTAAATGCGCCGCAAATTTGCAGTCCGTGCGCCAAAGCCGCCTCGCATGCCGAGCGCACCTCATCTATCGCCACGCCGTTTCGGTGCATGAGCGTATCGACGGCGATATGCACGCGCACGCCTTGTTTAAATTTAGCAATCAGCGAAATGTCGTTTATCGCGTAGATAAATCGCTCGCTCTCACCGCCGTTGGGGATATGCGAAAGGATAAGGATGCGCTCAAAAAACGGCTCTAGCTCGCGCGCCTCGGCCTCGTTTTTAACCGCGCAAAATTTGATACCGTAGCTTGCCGCCTCGCGCCCTACAAGCGCCGCTCCGTGCCCGTAGGCATTGTCTTTTAGCACCAAAATCACGCGATCTTTGCCGCCGACTTTGGCGCAAATTTTAGTTAGATTATGGATGTAGGCGGATCTGTTTAAAACGAGTTCAGACATTGAAATTTACGCCAAACGCCTCGTAAACGTTAGGAAGCAGCTTCCTAATACTATAATCGTAAGAGTAAAATTTAGCGTAAAGCGCCTTTAGATCAGCCTCTTTAACCGCTGCGAAGTCAAACACGTCCGTGCCCGCAACCTTTGGCACTTGGCGGTCTAGCTCGGCGAAAAACTCTCCCCTAGCCTTTAAAATTTCCTCGATTTGAGACTTTACTATTTCGCTTTTTTCTTGCATTTACTTCTCCGTTAAGATTTTAAATTTATCTTTATCTAGCCGCACATAGAGCTCTTTTTGTCCCTTAAATTCGTGACTAGGCGCAGCGTAATCCTCGTCAAAAACCACCCTAAAAAGATTTTGCCCTTTGACGTTTGGATACGGCGTCACGCTAAAATTTGAAGCTTTTATGCTCTTTTTTTCGTTTAGCGCGAAAATTCTCTTTTTATTTTCGGCAAATTTGTCTCTCGTTAGCGCATTTTTGCCGTCTATTTTTACAAATTCGTCCGCGTAAAAACCGAGGTAAATTTTAGTTTCGTTATCTCGCCACGCCTGCAGCCACTCGTGCAGATGCGCCAGGACGCGCGCTACGTCGTCTTTGCTGGCATCCACCTTCTGGCTTTC
>CALISV010000342.1 GCA_938041615.1 uncultured Campylobacter sp.
CTTTTTATCATCTTTTGCTGATCGGCGTTTAGGATGCCGCCGTTATATCTCACCGAGAGCTCGCCGATGCGGTCGGCGCTTTGCGTGATATTTGCCAGCGTGGAGTTTGCAATCTGCAGGATACCGATGGCATCGTTTGCATTTGCGACGCCCTGCTCTAGCGTGGAGCTTTGGGAGCGAAGCGAGTCTGCGATAGCAAGATTTGCGCTGTCGATACCGCTTAGAGCACGCTGTGCGGAGATGTTATTTAGGGCTTTTGCGCTGTTATTTTGAGCTTGTTCTAGGTACTGATTGCTTAGGCTTGAGTTTGCGGAAAAATTTCCCAGTTTCATTTGCACTCCTTTTAAATTTGACCCGATTTTAGCGAAAATTTGATTAAAATTTGCTAGCGGCGAGCACAGCGTCAAATTTGAGCGTTTTAAGCAAATTTACCGTCTAAATTTTACTTTGACTCGAGGTTTTGTCGCTGTTTCGTTTTCTACCGCTTTTGCGCGGCTTTTATACTCGTAGGCTTTGCCTACGATCGCCGCCAAAATCGCAACACCTAAAAATATCCAAAGATAATACCTCTCCTCGCCGTCATAACTAGTAACCGCCTCAAAAACGAGCTCGCCTTGCGCCGGTACGAGCCGCCCATCTTTTATCATCTTTCGAATATCCTCGCTGCTCAGATTTTTACCGCGCGGATCATACGGCCGCGTCAAGATCTCTATGGCGGCAGTGTCCGCGATCTCGTAGACGCTAGAGTCTATGAGCTGCCCCGTCCCAAGCGCGTCAAAATAGTAAATTTTATCGCCGTTTGCGTAAACCGCGCCATATACGCCGTTACGCACGAGCCCTATTTTGCGCCATTGCTCGCTCGTTTTCAGCCTAAAAAGCTCCGTGTGGCGCGAGCCCAAATGCCTGCCGTTTTTAGTTCTATGCCACACTTCGCGGCTCTGCACGAAATAGGTCTGAGCGCCGCTAATAAAAACGCTACCCGCAAGCGGCGAAATATCATCCGCAAAAGGATCGTCCGCCGCGCGTTTTAGCTCGCCGCTTTCGCGCTCCCAAAAGTAAATCCCGCCCTTGCCACGAAAAAGTAGATGATAGGCGTGCGCACCAGAGACACCAAAGGGTAGCGAATAAGGCGCAAATTTGGGTGCAAACTCATGCTCGTCCGCATAAACCGCGCCGCTAGCGGGTTCCAAAAGATAGTGCACGCCGTTAAAATACGCCGCCTCATGCAGCTCAGGAGTAAATTTTACCGCGAGCCGTGAGCTTTTAAAATAAACGTTTTGTCCGTCCGTGACGTAAAAATCGCTAGCTCGTCCGCGTGCGTCTAGCACGTATCTTAGCGCCCTAGCATCTGCCCCCTCTAGCTGTCTGCCCTCAAAATATACTTTGCCGCCTTCGCCGCCCAAAGCCGCTTTTTCC
>CALISV010000343.1 GCA_938041615.1 uncultured Campylobacter sp.
TAGATATCTGATCGATCTGGGATATGAGATCTACGGCGGTTACAGACGAGCGGTGAGCCCGAATTTTTGGAGATTAAACGAGCTAGGTCTTTTAAATGAGCCAAATTTTCATCTAGTCGAGTTTGAGCTAACCGACCCGTTTAACATCCTAAGCGTCGTTAATGAAATAAGACCCGAGGAAATTTACAACCTAGCCGCTCAAAGCTTTGTAGGCGTTAGTTTTAAAGAACCGTTTCACACCGCAAACGCCACTGGCATCGGCGCGCTAAACATACTAGAGGCGATAAAGACGGTTGATAAAAGCATCAAATTTTATCAAGCCAGCACGTCTGAGATGTTCGGCAAAGTCCAAGCCGTCCCGCAAAGCGAAACCACGCCGTTTTATCCGCGTTCGCCTTACGGAGTGGCGAAGCTTTATGCGCACTTTATCACGGTAAACTATCAAGAAAGCTATGATATTTTCGCCTCAAGCGGCATTTTATTTAATCACGAAAGTCCGCTAAGAGGACTTGAGTTTGTCACGAGAAAAATCACGAATACGGCCACAAAAATCGCCCTAAAAAAGGCTAAAACTTTGGAGCTGGGCAACCTAGACGCAAAGCGCGACTGGGGCTACGCTAAAGAATACGTCGAAGGCATGCACGCGATGCTGCAAGCCAAGGACCCCGATACTTTCGTACTAGCTACCGGCGTAACAACCACGGTTAGGGATTTTGTGAAACTTAGCTTTGAAGCGCTAGATATCGGGATAAAATTTGAGGGCGAAGGCATAAATGAAGTCGGGCTAAACGATAAGGGCGACGTAATCGTAAAGATAAATCCGGCATTTTTTAGACCCGCGGAGGTCGATTTGCTAATAGGCGACGCCTCAAAAGCCAAGCAAAAGCTAGGTTGGAGCGCAAAGACCGATCTAAAGGGGCTTTGCGATATGATGATAAAAGCCGATCTAAGACGCATCGAGGCGGGATTTGAGTTCTAAGCGCGTTTTTATTACGGGGATCGAGGGTTTTACGGGTCGCTATTTGGAGCGATACCTTCTCGGGCTAGGCTACGAGGTCTCAGGCGGCGCCTTAAGCCCTAGCGCGCCTAATCATACGCGCCTTGATCTGCTTGATAAAGACAGCATAAAAGCCGCCTTTGGCGCAAAATTTGACTACATCATCCACCTGGCAGCGGTGTCTTTTGCTATGGCCGATCCCGCCGAGATAAAAAACGCAAACGAAATCGGTACGCTAAATTTGCTAGAGGCTCTAGGTTCCGTTAAATTTAAAAAGGCGATCTTTGCAAGCTCGGCTAGCGTCTACGGCGGAGGAGATATGCCCATGTGCGAAAACTCTCCGCTAAATCCGCAAAGCATATATGCCGAAAGTAAAATTTTCATGGAGGAGCAGATAGCTAAAAGCGGACTTCCTTTTATCATCGCGCGCCCATTTAACTACACAGGTACTGGACAAAGCGAAAATTTCCTCATACCAAAAATAGTGCGACATTTTAAAGATAAAGCTCATACAATAAAACTCGGAAATTTAACGCCAAAGCGCGAATATAACGACATAAACGACGTCGTGAGAATATACGAGCAGCTACTAAAACTCGAAGCTAACGATGAAATTTTTAACATTGGCTCTGGTAAGGCTTATAGTATTGAGCAAATTTTACAAATTTTACATCGCTTAAGCGGGCACGATATAGCTGTGCAAAGCGATCCCCGATTTATCAGAGCAAACGATCCCGCCCTACTCGTCTGCGATACGGCAAAGATGCTAAGCTACGACATAGCTCCTTGCGACGGAGATATAGAGAAACTACTAACCCATGTGCTTAACTAATCTCTTAATTTTAATCCAGTACTATAAATTTACGGTACCTTATTCAACATCCTAAGATTATCATTTTACAA
>CALISV010000344.1 GCA_938041615.1 uncultured Campylobacter sp.
GGCGTCGCGCTAGTAGATTTTTGGGCACCTTGGTGCGGACCTTGCCGTATGCTTGCTCCGGTTATCGACGAGCTAGCCGAGGAGTTTGAGGGCAAAGCTAAAATTTGCAAAGTAAACACCGACGAGGTGCAAGACCTAGCCGTAGAATTCGGTATCCGCTCGATCCCTACGCTTCTATTTTTCAAAAACGGCGAAGTCGTAGAGCAAATGGTCGGCGCACAATCAAAACAAGCCATCGCCGATAAGATAAATTCGCTTCTTTAATGGTTTTTAGACGAGGAGGAAGCCTGCTTCCTCTCACCTCCGTTTTTGCGTCTTTTATCGGCGCAGCGCTGGTAGCAGGCGTATTTGCTTACAATAATTACAGGTTTTCGCAGTATAAATTCGTAAATTTTAGCGAGTTAGTTTTTTACGAGCAGGCTCAAATTTTCGCGCCGCAAGACGATAAATTTTTACTCGTGGTTTTTAGCTCCAACCAATCAGATTGGAAGGAAATTTTAAAAACTTCAAGCAAGGATTTAAAAATCGTCGCCGTGGATTTACTCCAAAAACGCGCGCCTAGCGGTGGAAATATAAATTTCGTCGCATCGGATATAAATACGATTTTAAAGCTGATGCACGTCCTAAATATCACGTCTTTGCCCGCCAGCGTGGAGCTAAAGGCGCAAAAGGGCAGCGTTTATAAACAAGATTCGAAAATAAATAAAATTTAAAAGGAAGAAATATGTTAGATTTAGCAATCATCGGAGGCGGTCCTGCAGGACTTAGCGCAGGCCTTTACGCTACTCGCGGCGGACTCAAAAACGTCGTAATGTTTGAAAAGGGAATGCCCGGCGGCCAGATCACGGGTAGCTCCGAGATAGAAAACTATCCCGGCCAAAAAGCGCCCGGTGAGAGCGGCATAGACTTCATGAGCACATGGGTCGCGCAGTGCACGCATTTTGGGTTAAAGCACGAGATGGCGGGCGTCGAGCACGTTATGAAAAACGCCGACGGTAGCTTCACGGTCAAGCTTGAAGGCGGCAAAGAAGAACTCGCTAAAGCAGTCATCGTAGCCACCGGCTCCACTCCGCGCCGCGCCGGCTTTGCGGGCGAGGACGAGTTTTTCGGCAGAGGCGTGAGCACGTGCGCGACTTGCGACGGATTTTTCTATAAAAACAAAGAGGTCGCGGTTCTAGGCGGCGGCGACACGGCGATCGAGGAGGCCCTATATCTAGCCAACATCTGCTCGCGCGTCTACATCATCCACCGTAGAGACGAGTTTCGCGCAGCACCCGTCACGCTAGAAAAGGCTCGCGCTAACGCCAAGATCGAATTCATCACAAGCGCCACGATAAAGCAAGCTTACGGCGACAAAGCAGGCCTTGCCGGTCTAATCATAAACACGAAAGATGGCGAGCGCGATCTAAAAGTACCTGGCGTTTTCGTATTTGTCGGGCTTAACGTAAACAACGACGTCCTCCGTCAAGAAAACGGCGAATTCGTATGCAAAACCGAGGATGGCGGCCAAGTAAGCGTCGATCTAAAGATGCAAACTAGCGTGCCTGGATTATTTGCCGCGGGCGACATCAGAAAAGACGCGCCAAAACAAGTCATCGTGGCCGCAGGAGACGGCGCCGTAGCGGCCCTTAGCGCGCTTAGCTACATCGAGAGCCTACACTAAGATTTTCTCAAATTTAGCCGAGTTTTTCGGCTAAATTTCTCTTTTTACTTCAAATTTTCTCAAATTTACCGAGTTTTGCCTTATCCTTTTAAATTTAGCCAAATTTGACTTGATTTAAATTTCCCCGCTTTTTCAGATCTTGCCCCCAAATTTCACTCAAATTTAACCGCCCTTTGGCTAATATTTCGCAAATTTGACGTAAGG
>CALISV010000345.1 GCA_938041615.1 uncultured Campylobacter sp.
ATTTGAGCAAATAAACTATGAAGTGCAAATTTGAGTTAAATTTACAAAAACCGGCAAGCCGAATTTATCCCTCAAACATCTCCGAAAGTTCGCTTGTAGCGATATTTACGATTTTATTATTTGCGTCTAGTTCGATCAAATTTTGGTTTTTAAATTTTGCCAAAATCCTCGAAAACGTCTCTGGCGTGATGTTTAGGATGGAGGCTATTTTGATGTGTTTTAGTTCGTTAAAAAGATCGGCGTGATTAACGAGAATGCTTGCGACCTTGGCTTCGGAGTTTAGCACGAGCTCTTGATGTATCAGCTCGCTTGCGATTTTTAGCTTTTGCGAGAGCGATTTTATGATTTGTAGCGATACGCGCGGGTTTGATAAAAACTCGGCGTAAAATTTATCGTAGTCGATTTTTAGCACCTCGCCGCCCGTTAAAAATATCGCCGTCGCCGGAAATTTGATATTTTCAAAGTTGGCAAGCTCCGCTACGAAGCTAATCCCGTTAAATTGATGCATAAAAATCTCTTTGCCTTTTGGGCCTATTTTATAGAGCTTGAGAGAGCCTTTTATGAGGAGGTGGAGCCACTTTGACTCCTCGCCCTCCATAAATAAAAACTCGCCCTTTTTATACTTTTTTAGGATGCTGATATCTTCTAGCCTTTTTAGCTCGGCCTCGTTTAGCCCCTGAAAAAACGGGATTTGCTCTAGCATTTGGTGTTCTTATTTATTTTTTAAAAGATCTCTGATCTCGGTTAGAAGCGCTATATCCTCAGGCACCGGCGCAGGCTCTTCGGCTTTTGGCTCCTCGACCTTTGGTTTTTTGAGCGAATTTATAGCCTTAACCACGCAGAAAATACAAAACGCGATAATCGTAAAATCGACCATCGTTTGTATAAACGAACCGTAATTTACGGTTACGGCAGCCGTATCGCCGACTGCGTCTTTTAGAGTAAATTTTAAATCCGTAAAATTTACGCCGCCCGTTAGTACGCCTACGATTGGCATGATCACGTCGCCCACTAGCGAGCTAACGATCTTGCCGAAGGCGCCTCCGATCACGACGCCCACCGCCATGTCGATGACGTTGCCGCGCATTGCAAATTCTTTAAATTCCTTGATGAAACTCATTTTTTGCCTTTTAATTTTAAAATTAGATATCAATTATATTTATTTTAGCTTCACAAAAGATAAAAAAGCCAAGTTAAATGCTTAAAATGCTATAATCGCCCCTAAAAATCAATAAGGAAACAAAAATGTATCGTTTTGCGCCGTCGCCGACAGGCGATATGCATCTGGGAAATTTGAGGGTTGCGATCCTAAACTACGTCTGTTCGCTTCAGGATAAAAGCGGCTTTATCATCCGCATCGAGGATACCGACAAGGAGCGCAATATCCCTGGAAAAGACAAGGAAATTTTAGAAATTTTAGAGCTTTTCGGCATCAAATGGGACACGCTTTATTATCAAAGTAAAAATTTGAAATTTCACCGCGAATTTGCGGCAAAGCTTTTGATAGATAAAAAGGCGTTTTCGTGCTTTTGCACTGAAAGCGAGCTGGAGGCTAAAAAAGAAGCTGCAAAGTCTAGAGGCGAAGCCTACCGCTACGACGGCACATGCGAGCACCTAAGCGACAACGAAGTGCTAAATAACCAAAAGCCTTTCGTCGTGCGCATGAAAAAGCCGCTAGGCACGATGAAATTTAAAGACGCGATAAAGGGCGAGATCAGCTTCGAGCCTGAAAACGTCGATAGTTTTGTGATTATGCGCGCTGATTTTACGCCGACATATAACTTCGCCTGCGCGGTCGATGATATGCTCGAGGGCGTTACCTTCGTCATCCGCGGCGAGGATCACGTCAGCAACACACCAAAGCAAGACCTCATCCGCGAGGGCCTAGGCTACACGCAAAAGATAAACTACGCCCACCTGCCTATCATCCTAAACGTCGAGGGCAAAAAAATGAGCAAACGCGAGAACGAAAGTAGCGTAAAATGGCTGCTCTCGCAAGGCTTTATGCCCGAAGCCATCGCAAACTACATCGTTTTGCTAGGCTACAAGGCGCCGGTTGAAATCTTTACTATCGAGGAGGCGGCGCAGTGGTTTGATATCTCGAAGGTTTCGGCATCTCCGGCCAAATTTGACGTCAAGCAGCTTGAGCACATCAACCGCGAACACATCAAAAGAGCAAGCAACGCAAGACTAGCCGCGCTAATGGGTATAAAGCCAGAATTTGCCGCGATAGCTAGATTTTATACTCAAGAAAGCAGCCTACTAACCGAGATAAAGGCCAAGGTCGATGCGATTTTCGCGACCAAATTTATCCCAGACGAGTTTAAGGCGGGCTGCGAGGCGATAAAAGCCGCTGTAAATTCGTTAAATTTGAGCGAATTTGGTGAATTTAACGAGTTAAAAAAAGCCCTAATGGACGCGACCGGACTAAAAGGAAAAGGCTTTTTTATGCCGCTTAGAATTTTGCTCACGGGCGCCGAACACGGTCCCGAGCTTAGCGAGCTATATCCGCTCATCAAACCGTATCTAAAGGAAATTTTACGATGATATTTTCGGTATTTTTAGAAGCAGTCGGCAGTATCTTGCATATCGTTATCAGCGCCTACACGTGGATCATCATAGGCGCAGCGATCATAAGCTGGGTGCGCCCTGATCCCTATAACCCTATCGTGCAGCTGCTTTACCGCCTCACCGAGCCCGTCTATGCCGCTATCCGCCGCGTGATACCGACGGTTTTTGGCGGTATAGATATAGCGCCTATTATCGTGCTTTTGTCGCTTCAGTTTATAGATAAATTTTTCGTAAGGCTTATGTTTGCGTACGCTGCTTAAATTTATCCTGCCTGCGATTTTTGCGGCGGCGGCATTTGGCGGAGTTAAGAGTTTTGAGGATATAAAAGACGAGCCTAAGGGGCTTGCTAAGGATTACTACTTTTACCGTCTTTTAACCGAAGGCGACTACACTAAGGAGCAAGCGCAGATTTTAAACAAAGACGTCTTTCGCCGAGCGGGCGTACTGGCAAAGAAACTGGCTGAGATTTTGCCGTCCAAAAAAGCAAAAAGCGAGTGCGACGGCGTAAGCGCGAAAAATATCCTGGACGCCAACGTAACCTGCCAAAAACAGCGCCTCAGAGTGCCTTTTATGATGAAGCTAAAAAAGGAAACGAGGCAAAAGCTGGCGGATAAATTTAAAGACTCCGATCCGATTATTTACCACCGCTTGAGCGCGCTAAACGAGAAGCACCCCGAGGACGAATTTGCCAAATTTAACGATACGGACGCGTTTTTGGTTTATTTTAACCAGTCCTCGCACAAGGATAAATTTGACAAGATATTTGACGCAAATTTTATAAATTTGCTCGCGATGAAAAAGGAGTTTCATGCTCTGGCAAACGATTTAATAATCGATAAGAAATTAGCCAAATTTAGGCAAAATTTTCTCGCGATAAAAGAAACCGAGCTTGCGGGCAAGGATGCCTTTATGCTCGGCATAAACGCGGTTTTGTTAAATTCTCCAAAAGACGCAGCTAGATTTTTTACTAGAGCGCAGGCCGCCTTTGAGAGGCAAGACCGCAAGGATAATGCCCTTTTTTGGCTATATCTGTTAAGCAGGGACAGAAGCTATCTTGAGAAGCTAAATCAAAGCCGCGACGTAAATATC
>CALISV010000346.1 GCA_938041615.1 uncultured Campylobacter sp.
GCTTTTGCTAGTAGCCTGTATAGGTTTAAATTTATTCTCTTCGGGCGTTTCTTTAGGAGCTTGATCGCTTACTGTGCCATCTTTTAGAGCTATATTTTGTAGCACGTCTGCGATACTCTCGCCTTTGTTAAACGCATCTTTTAAGAAATTTAAAAACTCTTTTTTAGTTGCTTCGTCTGCGTAGCTTACTTGCCTTACCATCTCTTGTCCCCAAAAGACCGCAGACCGTTTCCCTGATACCTGGTCAAAATTTAGCTTACCGTCTTTGAGCGATATTTTGACCTTTGCATTCTCTCCTAGTATCTTTTCGGCGGCAACCTCAAGCCATTTATCTTTAAATTTTTCCAAATCCATATCGGAGTCTAGTAGCTTTGCCATATCGACCGCCATTTTAAGCCCGGTACCCTTCGTATTACCAACGCCAAAACTTCCTAGATCCACATTAAACGCACTCATAAACCCATCTACGCCAAAAACATCGTTTTCCATGTTTGAACTACTTTGCAAGACTTTCGTACTATCTATAAATTTCTTTAGGTCTGCGACCTCGTCCTTGCTCATACTTGGATCAAGCCCGTTTATCTTGCCCCAAACGCTGATTTTATCATCTTCCGTATAGCCGCTTAGCGAATACGCCTTACGCGCAACCACGGGATCATAAGGTTTATATATCGGTTTTTTAAAGCCCATTTTTATAGCAAGAAGCCTATTTTGCTGCTTGTCGTTTAGTTTTAAAAACTCTACGTTTTGCGCCCAAACGGCAAGCTCGTTTTCGTCCAGTTCGTCAGGATCGAGAGCATAATAATCGATCGGTTCGGTCAAATTTGATCGAGACGGCGCCGAATTTGAGGTTAAATTTATAGCCTCTTTTTCCTCGCGTACTTTTAAATTTCGCTCGTGAGCGCTACTAAAATCATAGTTTACGTTTGCGTTAAATCCGTTTACACCGCTTATCATATTAATCCTTTATGCTTTTACGTCAAATTTGCCTAGTTTTGCTAGTTGATTTAAAATTTCAGTTATATCCGTCCCTTTTTCGCGTTCGGCTTTTCAAGAAATTTTCAAAGAATTCGCGCCTAATGTCTTTATTGACGTAAGTCTTGCTTTTACTTGTGGCTTGGATAGGTTTAAATTTCTTTTCCCTATTTTGCTTAGCTAAATTTTCGTTGTATTCTCTCATCTCTTGATTGATTTTTGCCACGGCTTCTTTGTGGGCTTTCGTGGTTTTCTCGATATCTTCCGCATAGAGCTTTTTAAATTCTTCTATACTGATGTCGGTTCTTTGCAGCAAAGCAGCTCCGACGTCGCCCATCGCAGCGTCTTCAGGTAAAGAGTCTTTAAAAGCTCTCAGCTCCTCTCCCTCCTCCTTTGTTCCGAGCCCCAGCATTTTACCCGAGATAGTTGGTTTACCGTCTATCGAATAGGATTGTAATAACCTAGAATATCTCGCCAGCATGCCTTCTACAGCTTCTTCCATGGTTTCGGGATCTTTGGCTCGCAGGGTTTTTATCTGCTCAGGCGTATATTTCTTAGACAATATATCATCGATTTGGTTTATGACTTTAGTTATCCAGCCTTCCTCGCTCTCGTCCACCTTGATAACTTCGTCCGCAAGTTCCTTGATAGGTCTGCTTTGGTATATCTGAATTTGTCTTTTTACGTCTTCTTTGTTGTTTGAAGCTTGCATTTGCTCGTTCGCCGAATTCGTCTTAGCGGTTTTATCTACAGGAGTTAAATTTGACTTGAAATTTGCCGTAGAAATGTTTAAATTTGAGCCGCTTATCATTTTCAATCCTTTAAAACGAGTTTTAAGCTATATCGGCAAATTTGAGAAAAAATTTAGGGTAAAGATAAGAAATGCTATCAAATTTAGCTCCCGTTTCGAGAGCTAAATTTTATCCAAATTTGACGGGCTGCCAAATTTTAACAAAACAATTAGCGGAAGTATTTTAAGATGGATTTAAGTGCTGCGACGAAAATTTTGTCCCAAGACTAGGCGTGCAGTCTGTCGCAGGGCAAAATTTTCTAGCTCATTTAAAGACGCTTAAAAGACGCCGCACAAAATTTACTTTTCGCTGGGCTTTCTCGTCGCTAGATCGCACTTGGCGCCTCTAGTTATCATCAGCGACTGATCGTAAAATAAAATAAGCACCACAGAAACGCCCACGCCAAGCGCTAGCGAGACCGTCGTAGTCGTGATCGCGTTATCGAAAAATATGATTAGGTATTCGTTTTTCTTAGCGATATCAGGCTCGTTTAAAAACGAAAACAGCGCCAAGATGCCCTTATACGCGTAAACTCCGGGCACCATCGGCAAAAGTGCGGGAAACGCGATGATCTCGGCGGGCACTTTGAGCCGTTTGGCAAAGAGCATACCTAAAATCCCGCTTAAAAATGAGACGATGAGAGTGGCGACGCTGATGTTAAAAAATCCCATCTGCATGATCCAAAAGCGGCTAGCGTGCGCAAACGCCGCAAGCAGCGCGCAAAATGCGAGAGTCCTTTTAGGCGGCGAGCTAGCGTAGGCAAAGCCAAGCCCCGCCACCGCGGCAAAAGCGCCGTCTATGAGAGTTGCGGTAAAAAGCTCAAACATGTAAAATCTCCGCATTGCTAAGCGAGAGCGTGATATAGACGCCCACTGCTATGCAAAGTATCAGGATGCCCGTGCTCACGGCCCTGCTGATGCCTACAAGCGTGTTGTCGTTTATGATATCAAAGACCGAGTTTATGAGAAAAACGCCCGGCATCAAAAAGAGTATCGACGAGCCGATCGCCACGTCGCTAGTGTGCGTAAAGCCGTAAAATACGCCAAGATAGGCGATAAAAGAGACGACGAATGACACCAAAACGTACTGGATTTTTAAATTTACACCAATTTTAGCAAGCACGAATTTAAGGCTATATCCCACGAGCGTCGCGAAAAATACGCATACCACCGAGCCCGCATCGCCACCAAAAAGCTTGCAAAATGCCGCATTTGCAAGGCTTATTAAAATAAGCGAGCTTGTAAATTTATTTGCCCCTATTCGCATGACGCCCTCA
>CALISV010000347.1 GCA_938041615.1 uncultured Campylobacter sp.
CTCGCTAGTAGGTATCAGATATAGATCCTCGCCCTGAGCCTTGTATAGATCGTCTTCAAATTTAGGCAACTGTCCGGTGCCGTAAAGCGTGTTTGCATTTACCAAAAACGGTACGTTAACCAGCTCAAAGCCGCGCGCGTTGTTAAAGTCGATCATGTAGTTAACTAGGGCTCTTGATAGGCGCGCTCCCATGCCCTTTAGCACGCAAAAGCGCGAGCCTGAAAGCTTAACTCCGCGCTCAAAATCAAGCCAGCCTAAGCTCTCGCCAAGCTCCCAGTGTTCTTTCGGTGTAAAGTCAAATTTTGCCGGCTCAAGCACGGTTTTTACGCAGACGTTATCGTCCTCGTCCTTGCCAAACGGCACGTCGTCGTCGGTGATATTTGGCACGCAGCTTGCGATGTTTTCTAGCTTTTCCTCGTATGCGCGCACGATATCGGCAGCATCGCCCATCGCCGTTTTGTTTAAATTTAGCTCGTTTTTTAGCTCATCGGTGTTCTCGCCGTTTCTGGCCTTTATGCCCAGCTCCTTGCTCTTAGCGTTTTGGATCGCTTGGAAATTTTCTAGCGCTTGACGCTTGGCTTTTAGCTCGTTAAACGTCGTCAAAAGCTCGTTTAAAACCTCGGGCTTTACGTTTTTTCCTTGTAATTTTTTTACGAACTCGTCGTAGCGCGTGTCGAGTAGTTTTAGATTTATCATTTTTATCCTTTATACTATAAACATAACTTTAGCAAATATCACGATGATCGCCGCCGCCGCAAACGCAAACGGGTGGATATTGCCTAGAGGGCTAGGGCGTTTTAGTATAAATTTACACGTGAGATTGGTCGCTACCGCCGCAAATATCAACATCGCCAAAATAACCTTTATCATAAAGACGATTTGTAAATTCGACTCAAAATATCCGCCGGCTTTCGAGCCGACCCAGCTACTCATCATCATGCCGCCCGTTAGTACTAAAAGCAGCACGCAAAGCGGCATGATTTTTATCGCGACGCTTGAGATGGCTTGCTGCGCTTTTTGCGCTATTTCCGCGGGCAGTTTGGCCTTGGCTCTTGAAAAAATAATCACGTCGAAAAATAAAAATCCGACGAAAATGATAGCGCAGATTAGGTGAATAAGCTGCGCGTAAGGGTAGATTGCTTGCATTTTTTTCCTTTAAAATTTATTTGTATATGCCCGTTGCGGCGCGTATTTTTTCCATTATCGGCGCTGCGACGGCTTGCGCTTTTTTCGCGCCTTCGTTTAAAATTTCATCCACTTCGCCCGCGTGATTTAGATAATAATCAAATTTCTCTCTCGCGTCTGCAAAATACTCCCAAACCAGCTCGTTTAGATACGCCTTAAAGTGTCCGTGTCCTTCGCCGCCTCGCTCATATCTAGCCTGCAAGTCGCGCTGTCCGTCCTCGTCTAGGAATAATTTAGCGATATTATAGACGTTGCAGTTTTGCCACTGCTTAGGCGCTTCAAGCGGTTCAGAGGTCGTCACGATACTTGAAATTTGCTTTTTTAGCTCTTTGGCGCCGGCGAAAATATCTATCGTGTTGCCGTAGCTTTTGCTCATTTTCGCGCCGTCTGTGCCGGGCACGGTTGCTACGTTTTCATCGACTTTGTACTCCGGCAGGACGAAGAGCTCGCCGTGCTCGTTGTTAAATTTGATCGCGATGTCGCGCGCGATCTCGACGTGTTGGATCTGATCCTTGCCCACGGGCACGACCTGCGCGCCGTATAGCAGGATATCGGCCGCCATCAAAACCGGGTAACTAAAAAGCCCGTGATGCGAGGTAAGGCCCTTTGCGACCTTGTCCTTGTAGCTGTGAGCGCGCTCTAGCAGGCCCATAGGCGTGTATTGACTCAGTATCCAGTAGAGCTCTAAAACCTCTTTGACGTCGCTTTGCACCCAAAATACGCTCTTTTGCGGGTCGATGCCCAGCGACAAAAACGCGCTCGCCGCCTCATAAGTGTTTTGTTTTAGCTTCCCTGCGTCGGCGACCGAGGTCATCGCGTGGTAGTTTGCGATAAACATAAACATCTCGCTTTGCCCTTGCGCCTCAACCATTTGTTTGATCGAGGCGAAGTAGTTGCCTAGGTGTAGTTTGCCGCTTGGTTGCAAACCCGTTAGTACTCTCATTTTTCTCTCTTTCTTATTGCTACGCGTCGTCTTTTGGGTGTCTTTGAATGAGTTTGCAAAAATTTAGCTCGGCGGACTATATGTCCAGCCTACGCTAAATTTTTACTGCACAGCATTCAAATCCATCTCAAAATACTTCCGCTTTAAATTTTACAATCTGCAAATTTAAAAATTTTTTATCTGTCTTTTTTGTTATAAATTTTGCAATTCGTTAAATTTAGACTCGAATTTTTAACTCGCTTAAAAATTCGACGTTTACCGTTTAAATTTCAGCGACACAAACCGCTCCGAATTTTCACGCCGATACAGCCAAACGCTCTCGCATTAAATTTAAACCGCTCAAATTTAAAAATAGAAATTTAAAGCCTCAAATTTGAAATTTGCGCTCAAATTTCAACCTAAATTTTACTTAATCCTTTTTTATTTTTTCTAAAATCTCTTTCGCGACTTGCTCCAGCTCCTTGCCTTCGACGTCGATTATGAGATCGGCGACGCTTTTATACATCTTTTTTCTCTCGCCAAAAAGCTTTTTAGCCGCGTTTAGATCGCGCAAAAGCGGGCGTTTAGCGTAGTGCATCTGCGCTTCGCCGCTCTCGTCGATTCGCTTTAAAATCGCCTCGAAACTTGATTTTAGATAGATGATTTTTCCGATTTTTTTAAGGCCCTTGACCTTTGCAAAGCCGCCGCCGGCAGCTATCACCGAGGATTTTACGTTTTTGGCTAGCTTTTTAGCGAGTTTTGCCTCGCATTTTCTAAAATACTCCTCGCCTTTTTTCTCGAAAATTTCTTTAACTTTTAAATTTTGCTCGCTTTCGATCAGCTCGTCGGTGTCCAAAAACAGTTTGCCCGTTTTTTTCGCGATGTGCCTTGCTACCGTGCCTTTGCCGACGCCCATAAAGCCGATGAAAACTAAATTTTTACTCACTTTTTCCCTCGTTTTCCTCGTCCGAGCCGCTACGATTTTTAGGTATCAGCACGATCGGTGTGCCTGATAGCTCGAATTTCTCGCGCAGTTTATTCGTTAAGTAGCGCTTATAGCTAAAGTGCAGGGCGCGCGGACGGTTCATCACTAGCGCGATCTTAGGAGGCGCGAAACCAAACTGCACTGCGTAGTAAATTTTCACACTTTTTCCCTTTTCGCGCGGTATCGGATGCGCTTTTACCGCCTCTTCGATAGCTTCGTTTAGCCTTGCGGTTTGGATTTTTTGCGTGTAGTTTTTGTAAACTTCTAAAATAAGCGGGTAAATTTTATGCACTCTTTTGCCGCCCAGAGCCGAAACGCTGATGATCGGCGCGTAGGCTAGAAATTTAAATTTATCCCTGATCTCGCGGCTAAATTTATCAAAATCTTCCTCGCTTTTGTCCCATTTGTTTAGCACGATTATGACGCCGAGCTCAAATTTGGCCGCAAGGCCCGCGATGCGCTCGTCAAGCTCGGTTAGCGGCTCGGAGCTATCAAGTACCAAAAGCGCGATGTCGGCGAGCTCTAGCGCAGACTCCGTGCGGTTTAGCGCGTATCTTTCGATGCCCTCTATCTTGCCGCGTTTTCTGATTCCCGCGGTATCGACGAACTCAAAAACCCTATCCTCATAGACGAAAGTTTCGTTTACCGGGTCTATCGTCGTGCCGGCTACGTCGCTCACGACCGCGCGAGATTCTTTTACGAGTGCGTTTAGAAGCGAGCTTTTGCCGACGTTTACGCGTCCGATGATGCCTACTTGGATATTTTTGCGTTCATAATCCTCGCTGGCTGACATCTCCCTAATCACCTCGCCGTCGTCGCCGAAATTTTCCAAAAACTCGTCCAAATCCTCGCCTACGTCAGGGCGGATCTCGTCTTTTAGTTGCTTATAGATCCAGTCTGCTAGTTCGTCGATGCCTGCGTTGTGGCTGACTGAGATAGCAAAGCTCGTTTTTGCGCCGAAATTTGCAAACTCGTAGCTTCGCAGCTCGTCTTTTTTGCTATCTATTTTGTTGATTACGAGCGCGGTGGGTAAATTTAGCTTTAAAAGTGCGTAGTATAGGCCTTTGTCCTCGTCGCTAGGCATCATTTTGCCGTCGACCATAAAGATGATGGCGTCCGAGCTTCTAGCTTCGGCTAGGGTTTTTGCCTTGACGTTTTTAAAGAGTTCGCTACTATCGTCCAGTCCGCCGCTGTCGATCAAAACGCAGCTTCTGTCGTAAATTTCTATAATCGTTTTGTTTGTATCTCGCGTCGTACCGCTAACGTCGCTGGTAATGGCTATACGTCTGCCGGCTAGGCGGTTAAAGAGCGAGCTTTTGCCGACGTTTGGCTTGCCGACTAAAATTATCTTTTGCAAAATTTTCCCTTAAAAATCCCGTCATATTTACGGCGAAGTTCGCCGCGCTAAATCCCAATTATACAAATTTTTTGCTTACATTGTTTATAAATTTAAGCCGTTTTGCATTACAATACGCCTAAATTTAAAGGAAAAATTTTGTTTCGTAGATACGTTTTGCACCATTTGGGCGCTTATTATATGATCATCGCGTGTATGTTTTTTGCCGCCGTCGGAGGCTTTGCGAAGGTTTTGAGCGAGCAGATGTCTAGTATCGAGGTCGTATTTTTTAGAAATGCCGTCGGTCTTGCTATCGTGCTTTACGCGATTTACAAAAGGCCGCCGACGCACCAAAAAGGCGGGCAGCTTTTCGTGCTGATGTTTCGCGGATTTATCGGTACGATCGCGCTTTTTGCTCTTTTTTACAACATCGCTCATATAAATTTAGGCGCTGCTTATACTTTTCAAAAAACCAGCCCCATTTTCACGGCGATTTTTGCGGCGATTTTCTTAAAAGAAGCGCTTAGCAAAAAGGGCTGGGGCGCGATATTTCTGGGCTTTATCGGCATACTTTTTATCATCCAGCCAAATTTAGGCATCAGCAAAACCGACTGGCTGGGTCTTTGGAGCGGCGTGGGGGCGGCGCTTGCTATGCTTAGCGTCAGAACCCTGCGCAAAAGCTACGATACGAGCGTCATCGTGCTTAGCTTTATGGCGTGGGGAACGGCCCTGCCGATGCTTTTGATGGGCGTTGCGGAGCGGGTCAAATTTGAGCCTCTGGATTTCTTGCTTTCGCCGTTTGTGGCGCCGAATTTTAAAGGCGTAATCCTAATCGTGCTAATGGGGCTTGCGGGCTATTTTTTCCAGTTTTATATGACGAAGGCGTATGCGGCGAGCAAAAAGGCGGGCTCGGTCGCCGCGATAAGCTATATGGACGTCGTATTTTCGCTAGTAGTGGGCTTTTTTATGGGCGATACGCTACCTAATGCGGCGGCGTTTTTTGGTATAATGCTGGTCGTTATCAGCGGAATAATCGTAGCAAGGGAGAGATGATGATACTAATAGCAGGGCCTTGCGTCATCGAGAGCGAGCAGCTCGTTTTTGACGTGGCAAAAAGGCTAGTTAAATTTAACGAAGATAAGCGGATAGATTTTTATTTCAAATCAAGCTTTGATAAGGCAAATCGCACGAGTATAAGCTCGTTTCGCGGGCCTGGACTTGAAAAAGGGTGCGAAATTTTAGCCAAGGTAAAAAAGGAATTCGGTTTTAAAATTTTAACCGATATCCACGAGAGCTATCAGGCTGGGTCTGTGGGAGAGGTGGCGGACGTGCTGCAAATACCTGCATTTTTGTGTCGCCAGACCGATTTGCTCGTGGCCGCGGCTAAGACAAAAGCGGTCGTAAATATCAAAAAAGGGCAGTTTTTGGCAGCTTCTGCGATGAAGCACTCAGTTAAAAAAGTGCTAGAAACGCGCGGCGTAAAGGGCGATGGATACGAGGTTGCCAAACAAAACGGCGTGTGGTTAACCGAGCGAGGTAGTACCTTTGGCTACGGAAATTTAGTCGTAGATATGCGAAATTTGGTGCTGATGAGAGAATATGCGCCCGTGATTTTCGATGCTACTCACAGCGTGCAGATGCCAAGTGCTCTTGGCGAGAAAAGCGGCGGGGATGCGAAATTTGTGCCATATCTTGCAAGAGCGGCAGCTGGCGTTGGTGTGGACGGATTTTTTTATGAGACGCATATAAACCCTTGCGAGGCGCTTTGCGACGGGCCAAATATGCTAAATTTGGACGAGCTAGACGCAAATATCGCTCAAATTTTTAAG
>CALISV010000348.1 GCA_938041615.1 uncultured Campylobacter sp.
CGACGACGTAAAAGGCTTTATTTGCATCGATCAAATTTAGATTTTTCGTATCGACAACTTGCGCGTCGCTTGGGATTTTTCCCTCCGTTAGTTCGTATAGGCAGTGTAGCGATGCTACTTGTTTGCCGTTATAGACGTGGTTGGTTTTATAAAATTTAACCAAATTCATCCCGCAAACGGCGCAGTACTCTTTATCCTCGCCGCTTCCTACTAGCGTAGCTTTGCTCGGATCCACGCTTTGAAACATCGGCTTCATCTTGCCGGCTTGTTCGTTTGCTTCGGCGCCGAAAAGTAGCGCCGATAGTAGCGCCGAACCCAAAATAGAACGTAAAATCATACTATCTCCTTAAATTATTTAGTTTTATTTGTTTCCGGTTTTAAAAACTCCGCATTCTCGCACGCGACTTTTAGACCCTTTGCGCAGCTTTTGTCAAAGAGCTCTTTAGCTTTAGCAGTGTCGGCTGCGACGCCTTTGCCCTCGGCGTACATTATGGCTAGGTTGTTGCAGCCTTTGTCGTAATTTAGAGCGCAGGATTTTTCGTAAAATTCTTTAGCTTTAGCGTAGTCTTGCTCCGTGCCCTGGCCAAATGCATATAAAAAGCCGAGGTTGTCGCAGCCGATGCCAACGCCGCCTATGCAGGCCTTTTCGTAAAATGATTTTGCTTTAGCGTAGTCTTTTTCTACGCCCATGCCTTCAAGGTGCAGGTAGCCTAGGTTATTGCATCCCATCATATCGCCGTAGTTGCAGGCTTTGGTGTAGAGCGAGATCGCTTTTTTGATATCGGTTTTGACGCCCGCGCCGTTTGCGTAAAGAAGTCCTAGCGCAGTGCAACCTTCGTCGTCTTGGCAGGCTTTTTCGTAGTATGCGGCGGCTTTAGCGAAGTCCTGAGTCGCGCCGTTGCCGCTTTCGTAGATGTAGCCTAGGTTGTTGCAAGCAAGCGCAAATTTGGCGTTGCAAGCCTTTTGGTATAAATTTATCGCCTTTTCGTAGTTTTTCTCCACGCCGCCCGTGCCTTCGAAATACACCACGGCAAGGTTGTAGCAGCCCGAAGCCTTGTTTTCCTCGTGGCAGGCTTTTTCGTAGATTTCGATGAGTTTTTTATGATCGCCGCTTTGCTGGGCTTGCATGCCCTCCTCTATAAAGCCTGCGTTTGCGCTAGCGCACAAAATCGCCGCCGCTAGTAGTTTTTTATACATTTTTTCTCCTTTTAAATCGTTTTTACGTCGCGCCCTCTAAAGGCTAGCGCTGTTATCAAAAGCATGCAGCCAAGCGCGATATAGACGCTAATGTGCACCGGCGGCAAATCTCCGCTGGCGTAAGAGTGCATACCCGTTAGGTAAAAATTTACGCCAAAATAAGTCATCGCGATCGAAGCGTAAGAAAACACCGATGCGATCAAAAATACGTAGAGCGAATTTAGCTTCGGTATAAAGCGCAGATGCAGCGCGATCGCGTAAACTAGGATCGATACGTACGACCACGTCTCCTTGCTATCCCAGCCCCAGTAGCGCCCCCAGCTCTCGTTTGCCCAGATTCCGCCGAAGAAATTTCCAAGCGTTAGCAAGCAAAGACCTATGATTAGACTAGCTTCATTTATCGCTGCGATATATCTGATCTGCTCGTTTAGCCTCGCCTCGTTTGCTTTGTTTTTAAACGCCATAAGCCCTAGCGCGATAAGACCCAGCACGCAACCAAGGCCTAAAAATCCATAGCTAGCAGTGATAACCGATACGTGGATACTGAGCCAATACGACTTTAGCACCGGCACAAGGTTAGTAATCTGCGGATTTACGAAGCTCATATGCGCCACCAGCATCACGATGCCAGCTAGCAGCGCGGCCGCCGCAAGCGCAAGCAACGAACGCCTAAAAAATATCATCCCCGCTAGCGCTCCGGACCAGCCGATGTAGATCATTGATTCGTAGCTATCGCTCCAAGGTGCGTGTCCTGAGACGTACCAGCGCAGAGCTAAGGCGGCCGTATGCACCGCAAAACCTAGCACGAATGCCGCTAAAATGGTTCGCTCAAGCGGTAAAATTCTCCTTGATAAAAATACGGACGCAAGCCCTAGTAAAAGCGCAGCAAAACCCAAAATCCAGTAGAAATAAACCAGCTTTTTAAACACCGAAGCGCGGTTGTAAAAGACCTCGGCATCGACTCTGCTAACGCTAGGTAAAATTTCCGCCGAAGCCGTTCGCTGATAGTTTCTTAGCGCGGCTAGCGCGGAGTCTGCCTTGCTCCAGTCGTTATCCGCGATGCCTTCTTGCATGCCGATCAGATAGTCGTTTAGTGCGCTTTTTACGTCGATACTTATCCTTTCGTCATTAAAGGCGTCGTTTGGCGAGAGCCACGTGTGTTGCGGGTCGTTTGCTACCGGGATAAATTTAAAAAACGTGCCCTTAAACGTGAGATACGCGATGTTTAGCCGCTCGTCAAATTTGATGAGGTCGTTATCGAGCGTGCCTCGTTTTGATAGAGGTTTTTCGTTCGCGGCTTCGACCTGTGCGGCCAGTCTATACTCGCCGTTTGTATCAAACGCATCCCTAAAACTCGCGTAATCTCCGCTCAAATTTAGCATTTTTTTGATCTCGTCGTTTTTTATCTTTACGATTTTGATATCTTGCCACAGCGCGGGGTTTAGATTCATCCCAAGCACGATTTGTTCGGCGCTTAGGCCGTAAAGCGAGTCTGTGCCGGAGATTTTATTTACGATTTCGCCGGCTTCCGTACTAAGCGGCTTTATCCTGCCCGCGTAGTCTTGTACGAGAAGTTTTGCAAATTCGCCGTTAGCGTGAGCGGCGGTATTTGCGGCGAAAGTTTTTAAAATCTCGCTCTCGTTTTGCTCGGCCGCGTTTGCGTTAAAATTTAAAAAACTAAGTGCGATAAACGCCGCAACGAGAGAAAAGCGGCTATTTTTAATAAAATTTATGAGCTTTAAAAATCGGCTGTTTTTAGTAAAAAAGTTGCCGATGACGCCGATGCAAAGCAAGAAATATCCGATGTAGGTCGGGATTTTGCCCGGATCGCGGTTGACCTCTAGTACCGTGCCCTGTTCGTCCGCGTCGTAGGAGGACTGAAATAGCTTAAAGCCTTGCAAATTTAGCGGATGATTCATGTAAATTTTATATCTCGTTAAAACCTCGCCCGCGTCTGAAAGCGCCTCTACGTCGCTAGAGTATGAGGACGGGCTTTGCGAGCCGGGGTAGCGCTCAAGCTCAAATTTAATAAGCTTTATCGAAAACGGCAAGCTAACTAGCTTTGAGCCCCAAGTTAGCATTATCTCCTCGCCGTCAAAATTTAGCGTACTAGGCTCACCCAGCCAGCCTACGCCGCCGTGGATTTTGGCTGTTTGTTCGCGCTGCCCTTCAAAGCCCGCTTTTACTACGAGAGTGCCTCGCTCGCCTTTGGGTGCAGGTTTATAGGAGTCAAATTTGACGGTAAAATTTTTTGAGTTTATGGTTTGCGTGAAGTTAAAATTATTATCGCCGATTTGGGTTAAATTTAGCGGATACTCGAAAAATGCGTCTTTGGTTCGGATCTGTAGATACGGCTTTACGCTCACCATCTCGTTTCCGCTCTCGCCGGCCCTTACGTGCAGTACCCCCTCAGCGCCCAGATAACGCGTCAGCGCCGCACCGATAAAGATAACGATAAATGCAGCGTGAAGTACGAATGAACCGAAGCGGCGCCACATTTTGGTTTTTATGATTATTCCTAGCAGGCTCAGTGTCGCAGCGCCCATGACGCACTCGTACCAGCGCGCCTCGTAGACTAAAATTTTAGCCGTTTGCGCGTCGTAGATACTCTCTAAAAAAGTTGCGACGCCGGCGCCTGCGGCAAGGATAAAGAGGAGGCAGAGCGCAAATTTGTAAGAAGTTAAAAATCTAAATAAATTTACGCCCAAAATCGCCTCTCCGAGTTTTTTACATTATTATATCGTAAGTTTGCCCTGCGTATAGTATAAACATTCTAAGAAGTAATACTCCGACCACGCTGGCAAGCGCGCTAACGTAGAACGCAAACGCAGTGTGAGCGATCTTTTTGCCCAGTGCGAAATTTAAAACTAGCGGTACGCAAAAACCTACGCCCACGACGCCGAGCCAAAATAACTGAGCGTAAATTCCCTCGCTAAAGGCAACGCTAGCGGCTTTTTGCACGTCGCTGCCCGTGATGAGCGAAACAAAAATCATGCCGATTAGTAAAATTTCCATCGCTAAAACCGGCCACTCGACCGCGTGCAAGGTTTTTAGATCGCCGCCGTGCTG
>CALISV010000349.1 GCA_938041615.1 uncultured Campylobacter sp.
TTTTCAAGCTCGAAAAGCTCGTCGTAGCTTAGGTTGTGGTTGATTTTTTTGATATCCTTAAGACCTAATTTTTCTATTTCGTTTACCATTTTTCTTCCTTTTTTGGATTAAATTTTCGCTAAAATTTGACCGTTTGCTACGGTTTGTCCTTGCTGTACCTCGATAGACGTTACCAGCCCGTCTTTTGGAGCGTTTACGTCTATTTCCATCTTCATGGCCTCTAGCACGAACATCCTTTGTCCCTTTTTCACGCTATCGCCCACTGCGACTAGGATTTTAAACACGTTTCCAGGAAGCGTACTTTTTACCGGCTCGCCGCTGCCGCCCGTAGTTTTAGCTGGAGAGAGCTCCGGAGGCGGCATGTGCGCTACGCTTGCTGGTTTTACGCTTTTTATCTCGGCTTTGCCGTCTGCGTCGGCGACCTCGACGTCAAATTTTTTGCCGTTTACGGTGACGCTATATTTTTCGTTTATCGGAGTTTTTGCGCGAGGGGTCGGTGCGCTCGTTTCGCACGCACTTGTTGATTTTTTTCGGATATTTACCTTGCCTTCGCCTTTTAAAAACGCTATGCCTTTTTCCTTGCACGCCGCAGCGATAAAGATATTTTCCTCGCTAGGCTCGATGCCCTCTTTTTTGAGTAGCTCGCGCGTAAATTTAAGCGACTTGCTCTCGTCTTTGTCGGCGATATCCATGGCGTGCTCTTTGGTCGGCTTTAAATTTAGCTGCTCGCTAGCTAGCTTAACCACGCTCTTATCTGGCTCCACAGGCGTTTTGCCGAAGTAGCCTAGTACCATTTTACCGTAGCCTTCGGCGATCTTTTTCCACGGGCCAAACATCACGTTGTTAAACGCCTGCTGGAAATAAAACTGGCTCACCGGCGTCACGCTCGTACCGTAGCCGCCCTTTTGTACGACTTCGCGCATGGCAAGGATGACTTCGGGAAATTTATCCAAGATATTATTATCGCGCATCATTTGGGTATTTGCCGTTAGCGCGCCGCCTGGCATCGGGCTAAACGGGATGAGCGGGCTAACCTGCACGGCCTCAGGCGGCAGGAAATAATCTTTCAAGCACTCATTTAGCACGCTTTCGTATTTTAAGATTTTCTCCACGTCAAGTCCGCCCAGATCGTAGTTTTTGCCCTTAACGGCATGCAGCATAGTTAGGATATCTGGCTGGCTGGTGCCGCCGCTAACGGGGCTTGCGGCTAGATCGATGCCGTCTGCGCCGGCTTCTAGAGCGGCCATATAGCACGCGACGCTAACGCCTGCGGTTTCGTGGGTGTGGAGTCTGATGTGGGTATTTTGCGGGAGGAGTTTGCGAGCCATTTTGATGGTCTCATATACTTTTTGCGGACTAGAGGTGCCGCTGGCGTCTTTGAAACAAACGCTGTGATACGGGATGCCCGCGTCTAAAATTTCGCGCAAAATCCGCTCGTAAAACGCCACGTCGTGCGCGCCCGAACAGCCCGCAGGCAGGTCCATCATCGTAACGACCACTTCGTGCTTTAGCCCGTGGTGAGCGATACGTTCGCCGGAGTATTTTAAATTTTCCACGTCGTTTAGCGCGTCGAAGTTTCGTATCGTGGTCGTGCCGTGCTTTTTAAAGAGCTTTGCGTGCAGATCGACTAGCTCGCGGCTGCCCGTATCTAGCGTCACGGTATTTACGCCGCGGCTTAGGGTTTGCAGGTTTGCCTCGGGCCCGACCGTTTCGCGAAATTTATCCATCATCGCAAACGCGTCTTCGTTTAGATAAAAATAAAGGCTCTGAAATCGCGCCCCGCCGCCAAACTCAAAGTGCGTTATACCGGCCTCTTTAGCCGCGCTAACCGCTGGTAAAAAATCAGCCATCGCCACGCGCGCGCCGAAAACCGACTGAAAGCCGTCTCTAAAGGTAGTATCCATAACGTCTATAAATTTTTTCGCCATTTTGCCGCCTTGTCAAATTTCAAAATCGTGCTAATTTTACCTAGTTTTAGATTAAGTGGATATAATAAAATCAAAGCATTATCACAAAAATGTTTAACGAGGGGAGCAAATGCAAGAGCGCACGCTAGAAGAGCTTTATAAAAAGCTAAAAGAATTTGATAGGCTGATGGATAAAGAGGAGTATCTACTTGACGAGATAAGAGACGCCGTAGAGGCGCAGGATTTGGCGTTTGCCGCGCAAATTTGCGACTTTGTGCTAAACGACGAATTTGAAAAATTCGGCGCGTTTTTAAGAACCAGAGCGCTAATGTGGCTCACGGACTATATCGTGCAAAATTCAAAAGAAAACGAAAGCGAATACCCAAATTTCGACGACTTTGTAGACTGCCTGTGGAAATTTAAATGGATAGTCTCGGGCGTCGCTCAAAGCTCCATGATAGAAAAAGAGCTCATAGACGAAGCAAACGAAGCGATGTTGTTTTACTACGAGCGCATGGAGCTCTCGCTGGCTGCCTACTACAAGGCCTTGATGAATCAAAACATCGACATGGGCGATGCTAGAGAGGCGAAGGCAAACTACGAGCTGTGGAAAAAGCTCGCCAAAGACGATATGGCCGACTGCGAGGCGTGCGAAGCAAGCGATGAGATCGCGTATTTAAATTTTGCAGGCGAACACGAAGCGGCGCTTGAGCTTGCCGCACCGTTGCTCTCGGGCGAGCTAACTTGCTCCGAGGTGCCGCACATAACCTACGCACCGATACTTTTTAGCATGATAGCGCTAGGCAGGACCTGGGAGGCAAAAACCCTGCTGCCAAAGGCCGCGGAGATCATCGAGTCAAATCCTCGCGTCATAAACCAGATCGCGCCGCTAATCGAGATCGCCATTAGGCTAGATGAGCGCGAGACGGCGCTAAGCTTGGCCCGCAAGCACTCCGCGGCGATCCTTGACGGCAACGACGATCTAAACGACCTGCGATTTTTCATCGCAGTTAGCGCGTTTGGCGACGAAAACGACTACAAAACGGCTTTGGAGCTGGCGGGCAAATTTGACGCCAGAAACGGCAATACCTACTACTCGGACTACCTGAATGAATTTTACGCG
>CALISV010000350.1 GCA_938041615.1 uncultured Campylobacter sp.
GTATTTACCAAATTTACCGTTCCGCCGATGGCTGAAGGTATGCCGCTAACGATACCCGCGAAGATAATAAGGCTGATGCCGTTGCCGATACCGCGCTGCGTGATCTGCTCGCCTATCCACATCAAAAGCATAGTTCCAGTTAGCATCGAAGCTGCCGCAATCGCGATAAATAAATTCATATCTATCATTATCGCGTCCTCTCCGCCTCTGCCGTGAAGGCTCTGAAGCCCCATACTAACGCCCACTGCTTGAACAAGCGTAATACCGATAGTGGCATAGCGGATGATCTGCATATATTTTTGCATGCCGTCGCGGTCTTTTTTCATCTTGCCCAAATTTGGGAAAGTAGCCGCTAAAAGCTCCATAATAATCGATGCCGTGATGTATGGCATAATGCCTAGAGAGATGATGCTGAGGCGCTCTGCGGCCTTGCCGCTGAACATATTAAATAGCCCAAGCGCATTTGCTGAATTCGAATCGAAAAACTCTTTAATAACATTGACGTTTACGCCAGGAACCGGCACGTATGCCAGTATCCTGTAAGCAAATAAAAATGCCAACGTGATTAAAATCTTGTTGGTCAATGTCTTATTCATTACGCACGTCCGCTAACGGTTACGTTCTCGTCTTTGATTTTCGAAGCCAAATCTTTTGCGCTCACTCCGATCAATTTGATTTTCTTGACGCTGCTTGAAATTTTATGTACGGTAGCGATAGTAGCGATAGTGATCTCGCTTAGCTCTTTTACCGCAACGATTTTTTCTACGTTGATTACGTAAGGTTTCTCAAATTTAGAAGCGAAGCCTACTTTTGGAAGGCGTCTTTGAAGCGGTTGCTGACCGCCCTCGAAGCCTCTTTTTTCATTGTAGCCTTTTCTAGCTCTTTGACCTTTGTGTCCTTTACCAGCGGTTTTACCTTGACCGCTACCTTGACCGCGACCTAGTCTTTTGATTTGTCTAGTCGAGCCCTCGGCAGGTTTTAAATTTTCTAGTCCCATATCTTCTCCTTAGCCTTTAAGCATGCTTAGCGCTTTTAAAGTAGCGCGAACGACGTTTGCCGAGTTGTTTGAGCCAAGCGATTTTGTTAGGATGTCCTTGATGCCCGCAAGCTCTAGAATAGGACGAGCACTACCGCCCGCGATCACGCCCGTACCTTCGCTAGCTGGGCGAAGTAAAACGCGGCTAGCGTTAAATTTAACTTCTACGTCGTGAGGTATAGTCGAGCCTTTTCTTTTTACCTCGATGATGTTTTTAAACGCGTCGTCTACGGCTTTTCTCATAGCGTCCGGCACCTCTTTTGCTTTACCGAAGCCAAAGCCCACTAGGCCGTTTCTGTTTCCTACTACGACAAGAGCCGTAAATCTAAATCTACGACCGCCTTTTACGACCTTTGTAACGCGGCCGATATCAACCATTACTTCTTCGAATTCTTCTCTGTTATATTTTTCCATAGCGATTTTCCTTATAGTTTGATACCGTTTTCACGTAATGCGTCTGCAAAAGCCGCTACTACGCCGTGATACAAATAGCCGTTTCTGTCGAATAATGCCGTTTCTATTTTTTTAGCTTTTAGAGTTTTTGCAAATTCTTTAGCCAAAGTTACGGCGCCTTCTTTGTTTGCTTTTACGCCTAGTTTTCTGCCGTCAGCTGCCGCTATAGTTACGGCTGCTACGTCGTCGATAGCTTGGACGTAAAGAGTTCTGTTTGATTTGAAGATAGAAATTCTAGGCAATACCGCAGTGCCGGAAATTTTGGCTCTGATTCTTCTTTTTCTCTTGATTCTAAGAGCGAGTTTTCTTTTTAATACATTTGCTGTCATTATCTATCCCTTACTTCTTAGATGTCTTACCGGCTTTGCGGATGATGCGCTCTTCTACGTATTTAACGCCTTTGCCCTTATACGGTTCAGGCGGTCTATACGCCCTGACTTGAGCCGCGATCTGACCGACCACTTGCTTATCGTCGCCTTTGATAGTTATGATATTTTTCTCTACGCTGATTTCAACGCCTTTTGGCACTTCGTGATTTATCGGATGAGAAAATCCTAAAGTAAGCTCAAGCACTTGGCCTTTAGCTGCGGCTTTGTAACCGACGCCGTTGATCTCAAGCTGGCGAGTAAAGCCTTTTGTAATGCCGATGACGATATTGTTTGCAAGCGCTCTATAAGTGCCCCAGTAGGCTCTATCTTGTCTCTCGTCGCTCTTTGGAGAAAATACTATGTGAGCATCCTCAACTTTAACGTCTACGTGCCCTTTTGTGTCAAGCTCTTTTAAATGAGCGCCTTTTTTAAATTTAAGGACGTTGCCTTCTACGCTGACCTCTACTCCGCTTGGAATAGCTATCGGCTGTTTTCCTATACGTGACATTTTTTTCCTTTTTACTTGTCTAGGGTATGTCTACTTTTACGAATGGATACCGCAATACCATAAAAATAGAAATGAATCGAAGCGATAAAAACCGCCTCAAACACTTTAATTTTCTCGTCAAATTTGACTAGCCTTTTTTGGATTTATTTCCTAAAATTTGGCATCAAATTTGACATCGTCGTTTTTAAATTTAGCTTTCGCAAATTTAGACAAATTTGCAAGTCGAGCTAAATTTGGAAAGCTTTTTAAATTTGAGCTTCCATTTTTAAATTTTATAAATTTGACGGCGGAAGTTTTTCATAAATTTTATAAACTACGAAAAGATGCCTAGTCAAATTTCATTTCAAAGCAATCCGAAACGGTACCCGTCGTAAATACGACAAGCCTACCGAATCAGACTATATTTTAATGATATCGAATTGACATCTTGCTGCAAAAACAAGCCCATCAATTCAAACTTTATTTCAAAGTAATCTAAAACGCTACCCCGTAGCGTTTTAGACAATTACCACACAGAGCAGAGGATTTCGCCGCCTACGCCAGCTTTGTGGGCGTCTTCATTGCTTAAAACGCCTTTGCTGGTGCTAACGATGATCGTTCCGTAGCCGTTTTTAAATCTCTTGATCTCGTCTTTTCCCTTATAAACGCGGCGACCCGGGCTTGATACGCGCTTAAGCTCGTTAATCACGCTTCTGCCGTGCTCGTCGTATTTCAAAACTACGTTTATAAATTTCTTTTTATCTTCTTCTACGACGTTGTAGCTCTCGATATAGCCTTTAGCCGCAAGGATAGATAAAGTAGCCTCGACGACGTTTGAATGAAGAAGCTTTGTGGTTTCAAGTCTTCTCATTGCGGCGTTTCTAATGCGAGTTAGTCCGTCTGAAATTAAGTCGTTTAACATTTCTCTTCCTTACCAGCTTGCTTTTTTTAGACCTGGGATTAGTCCCTCGTTAGCCATTTTTCTTAGGCATACGCGGCAAATTCCAAAATCTTTATAAACCGAATGCGGACGTCCGCAAATTTGGCATCTCGTATAGCCGCGGACCGCAAATTTAGGCTTTCTGGCAGCCTTTGCTATCATTGATTTTTTTGCCATATTACTTTCCTTTCGCAAACGGCAAACCAAATAGCTCAAGCAATTTGAATGCCTCTTTGTCGCTGTTTGTCGTCGTGACTATAACTATATTCATACCGTGAGTGCGTAAAATCTTATCGTACTCGACCTCTGGGAACATTAGCTGCTCGTTAAGGCCGAAGTTGTAGTTTCCGCGTCCATCAAAACCGTCTTTTGGAAGGCCTCTAAAGTCCTTAACTCTCGGTAGTGCGATAGAGATTAGCTTGTCTAAAAACGCAAACATATTCTCTTTTCTAAGAGTTACTTTTACGCCGACAGGGAAACCCTCGCGCACCTTAAAGCCAGCAACCGATTTTTTAGCATCGGTAACTACGGCTTTTTGTCCGGCGATTAGCGAAATAGTATCGGCGATGTTTTGAAGTTGCTTTTGATCTTTAGCCGATTCGCCAGCGCCTACGCTTATCACGATCTTTTCGATCGCAGGGATTAGCATAGGATTTTTGATGTCGAATTCTTTAGCCAAAGCAGGCTTTACGACCTCGTTATATTTAGCTTTTAATCTATTCATTTTCAGCCCTCAACTTTTGCAACGTTTGAGATATCAATAGGCATCTCTTTATTGATAAAGCCGCCGTTTGGGGTCTTTTCGCTAGGTTTTATAGCTTTTTTAGCTACCTTGCAGCCCTCGACGATGACTTGTCCTTTTTTGGCTAGGACGGATAAAATTTTACCTGTTTTACCTTTGTCGTCGCCTGCGATGATCTTAACGGTATCGCCTTTTTTTACTTTAAATTTAACGTTAGCCATTATAACACCTCCGGAGCAAGCGAAACGATTTTCATAAAGTTAGCATATCTAACCTCACGGCCGACCGGTCCAAAGATACGAGTACCGATAGGCTCGCGTTTGTTATCTAGGATGACGGCTGCGTTTTCGTCAAAGCGGATTAGCGAGCCGTTATCTCTTTGAACCTCTTTTTTAGTTCTAACGACGACTGCTTTTACCACTTGACCTTTTTTGATCTTACCGTTTGGAAGCGCCTTTTTGACCGAGCAGATGATAACGTCGCCAAGCGTCGCGTATCTTCTCTTGCTGCCGCCCAAAACTTTAATACACATTAGCTCTTTCGCGCCGCTATTGTCGGCAACCGTAAGCCTCGTAAAAGATTGTATCATTACTCAACCCCCGTCGCTAAAATAGTCTTTAAGCGGAAAGATTTTCTCGCGCTTAGCGGTCTGCATTCGATAGCTACGACCGTATCGCCCGCTTTTGTCTCGTTCTTTTCGTCGTGAATCATATATTTTTTAAAGCGTTTTACGAATTTGTGGTATCTTGGGTGCATAACGCGTCTCTCAACCAAAATCGTAGCCGTCTTATCGCCGGCCTTTTGTAAAACGACACCTTGAATTTCTCTTTTTAATGCCATTTCTCACCCCTTACTTTGAAGCGCTAATTGCAGTGTTGATTTGCGCTATTTCCTTGCGGACGGCGCGAATCTCGTTAGGGTTGCTTAGCTGCATAGTTTTTAGCTTTTGTCTTAAAGTAAATAAAAGCACCTTTTTCTCTTTCAATAACGCGTTAAGTTCTGCAACGCTTTTGTCTTTAATATCAGTATATTTCATTTTCACTCTCTCGCGTTACAAATTTTGACTTGAAAGGAAGTTTGTGTAAAGCCAAAGTTAGAGCTTCACGAGCTAACTCTTCGCTAACACC
>CALISV010000351.1 GCA_938041615.1 uncultured Campylobacter sp.
TGCCCGCCGCTTTTCAAGCCTTCAAATTTAAGCTCGGGTGTTTTGTTTGTATCCACCAAATTTTCGTCCTTGTTTTTAGGCTCGGCGACCTTTTTATCGCTCGTTGTGCCCCCGTCCTGCGCGCTAGAGACGATATATCCCTCGCCAAAAAGCCCCGGCGTCAATTTTTGCGCCTGCACTTCGGCGTAAATTTTGCCGTTTTTCGTGTCGATAGTCGGGTATATGAGGCTGATTTTACCGCGCTTTTCCTCGCTTTGGCCGTCTAGTTTATAGATAAATTCGCTACCTATTTTCACGCGGTCTTTGAATTTCTCATCAAAGCTAAGCTTGAGTTTGACATCGGGATAGGAAAATACCGACATCAGCTTTTGCGCTACGCCGCCAACGCCCTCGCCGACCTCGATACTCTTGCCCGAGATCGTCCCGTCAAAAGGCGCGAGTAGCCGCGTATCCTCAAGTCTTTTTTGCGCCAAATTTAGCGCCAGATGCGCTGCGTTTTCGGCTAGCGCTGCGTTTTTGAAATCAAATTCCGCATTTTCAAAAGCCTGCTTCGAGCTCACGCTTTGAACGAGCTTAAATTTATCCAGCACGCTTTTTGCGTGGGCTTTTGCCGTCTGCGCGCTCTCTAGGTCGTTTTGCGCGAGCTTTACGGCTAGCTTTTCGCTCTCGTTTTCAAGCTCGAGTAGCACGTCGCCGCGCTTTACTGCAGAGCCTATTTCTACGTTTACGCTCTTTACGATACCGACGGCTTTTAGCGCGAGCTGCGCGTCTTTTGCGGGCGCGACGTCAAAGCTCGCGTAGATCCTATCCTGGGCGCAAAGCGCAACCGCCGCGCTCAGTAAAAAAATTAAAATTTTATTCATTTGCGCTCCGTTTTTTCGATATTTTCGGCGATTTTGCCGCCGCGTTCATACAGATACTCCGCCTTTTTGATCTCAAATTTGCTCTTGCTTAGCTCTAGCGCGCTACCTGCGCTAAAGCTCTGCGCGGTCGCGTTTAAAAACTCCACGTACCCTAGCAGCCCGGCTTCATACTTTTTGCTAACGGCATTTAGCGAGGTTTGCGCCGAGTTTAGCGCGCTTTTGCCGGCGGCGATCTTTTGCTCGAGCGTCTTTAGGTCGTTTTTGATATTTGCTAAATTTAGCTCGTTTTGCAAGCGCTTTTGATCCAAATTTAGCTTCGCTTGCAGCGCGCTTATGCGCTTTATCTCGCGCCGCTTTTTGTTCGCGCCAAAATCAAACGCCTTCCAGCTAAAGCCCAAAATCAGCTCGTTTGTATTTAAATTTGGCTTAAAAAAGTCATCGAAATACGGCTCTAGCGCGCTTCTATACTGTGCCGGCAGCAGGTTTCTATCGTAGTGAGTGCGCATAAAAGTGTATGTGTTTTTGATGAAAATTTGCAGGTTCGTCTCGGACGCGGTTATCTTTTCGTCCTCCAAGGCCGCGGCGAAATTTAGACTAAGCGCCTCAAGCTCTGGCTTTGCGCTTTTTTGCGGCGTGGAGTCGTCGTCTGTAAACGCGATCCTAGAGCCCGCCACAGGCTCGATATCTCTGCCAGTTAGCGCGTAAATTTGATTTTTTATCTCGTTTTGATTTTGCGTGATTTCGAGGCGTTCGGCGAGCGCCATGGCGTATCTAGCATTTATCGCTTCATACTCGCTCTCGTCGCTAAGCCCCGCGCGGTAGTATTTTTCCAGCCTATTTAGCGCGTTTTTTAGGTAGTTTATCTCGCCCTCTTTTGCGGTCGCGAGCTCGCCCAGCGACAAAAAGCTAAAATAAAGCTTGGTCGCGTTAAATGCAAGCAGGTTTTGATAATCCTCGTTTTTTAAAATTTCAGCCGCGCTAAGGTGCGAAAGCGAGCTTAGCAGGGCTTCGCGCTTGCCGCCGTCATAAACGGCAAGCTCCAAAATCGCCCTTGCCGTGGCGGCTCTTTGCGGGCGCAGGACATTTATGTCGCCGCTTAAAAAGCTGTATCCGCCCTCAACCGTGAGGCTCGGCATATAGGCGCTCTTTACGGCCTCTTTTTGCAGCTGCGCTTTTTGCGGTTCGTAGTTTGAGATTTGAGCCAAATTTGAGCTCTGCGCAGCCAAAATCAGCTCGTGTAAATTTCCGTCAAATTTAACCTCCGAACCGCCTAAAAAAACGCAAAAACTCAAAAATATATAAATTTTTTTCATCTAAACCCTTCCCTCTTAGCTCTGGGCGGCGCGGGCTAAATTTGAGCAGGTTTGCGCCGTCTGAAGTCTGGCGCCGTAAGTAAAATAAAATGAAAATCTAAGCGGCGCGCGGAGCTTTTTTAAGATTATAGCGACAAAAAACCTAATGAAAGCTTTTAACGAGATTCATGACGAGCAAATTCCACCCGTCGACGAGCACGAAAATAAGCAGCTTAAACGGCAAGGAAATCATCGTCGGCGGCAGCATCATCATACCCATCGCCATGAGCACGGAGCTAACGACCATATCGATGACCAAAAACGGCAAATAGAGCAAAAACGCTATCTCAAACGCCGTTTTCATCTCGCTGATCATAAACGCGCTCATCACGACTGTGAGCGGAATATCATCGAAGCTTTGCGGGTTTGGCATGTTTCTGATGCGTAAAAACAGCGCCAGGTCCTTCTCGCGCGTATTTTTTATCATAAACTCGCGAAACGGCTTTACGCCGCGCTCAAAGGCCTCTTGATAGCTGATTTGTTCGCTTAGATAGGGCTTCACGCCCGCTTCGTAGGCTTGCTTGCCCACAGGCTCCATGATAAAAAACGTAAGCACCATCGCAAGGCTAATAAGCACCGTAGACGGCGGCATCTGCTGCGTACCCATCGCCTGGCGTAAAAACGAAAAAACGATAATGAGCCGTAAAAAGCTCGTCATCATAAAAACCAGCGAAGGGGCGAGCGTGAGGACGGTGAGGACCAGTAGGACGTTTAGCGAGCTAACTAGCTGGGTTGGCGTAGTGGGCGCGCTTAGGCTGAGATTTACGGTCGGGATCGTGACGTTATCCTCGCCGATCGCGACCGCCGCAAAGATAAAAAACAGCAAAAACGTCAGTTTTTTCAAATTTACTCCTGCGCGTCCAGTATGCTTTTTTGCGTTTTGGCTTTGTCGTCTAAATTTAACGAAACGAAGTGGATCTCGACCCTGCGGTTTTTCTCCCTGCCCTGCTCGGTGAAATTCGTCGCAAACGGCTCAAATTCGGCCTTTGCTGATGCGGTTAGCTTTTTAGGATCGACGCCGTCTTTTATAAGCTCGCTAACTACGCTGATAGCTCTAGCCGACGATAGCTGCCAGTTGTCTCTAAACTCGGCAGACGCCGGCTGCTCGCTGTCGGTATGTCCGATCACGTTTGCTACGACGTCTGGCGGTAGTTTGGCTATCACCATCGCGATACGTTTTAAAAACAGCAGCGCATCGTCGTTTTGCAGCTGGGCGCTATCTTTTGCAAAGAGTAAATTTGCCGGCAGCCTGATCACGAAGCCGCTTTCGCTCTCCTCAAAGGTAACCTCGGGCGAGCCGCTAGCGTGCAAAAGCTCGTTGATAGAGCGCAGGGTTTGCTCGAAATTTGACTTTACACCCGTGCGCTCTTTGTTTGAGGTGGCGTGGTCGTCTTGGTTTTGTTCGGCGCTGACGTCGGGTTTTGCGCCGCCCTCAAGCACACCCAAAGCCCCGCTTAGCGAGCCGATCGCGGCTTCTAGCTTTTTCGCATCCATCGTACTCATAGAAAGAAGCAGTACGAAAAAGCAAAGCAACAGCGACATCAAGTCGCCAAACGCCGCGAGCCACTCGGGTAAGCATTTGGGGCAGTCGCCCGGATCGATTAATTTTTTAGCCATTTTTACTACTTATCAAACTGACTGACGCGGTCTTTAGGCGGTAAAAACGATAGTAGCTTCATCTCGAGCGTCCTAGGGTTGTCGCCCGCCTGGATCGCCATTATGCCCTCTAGCATCAGCACCTTTGCCGTGCCTTCGTCCTTATCGCGGATGCTCAGGATGTTTGCCACGGGCGAGCCTAGGATGTTTCCTATCATCGCGCCGTAAAGCGTCGTGATGAGCGCGACCGCCATCGATGGACCGATAGCTGAGGGATCGGACATGTTCATGAGCATCGCAACCAGGCCGATGAGCGTACCGATCATACCCATCGAGCCCGCAAAACCCGCGATTTGTTCGAAAATTTTGATATTATCGCCGTGA
>CALISV010000352.1 GCA_938041615.1 uncultured Campylobacter sp.
AATTACAAATTAAAAAGAGAGATAAATCCATATAATGGTTTTATAGCAGTACCAATATCAGGGATAACTTTAAAAAATAATTTTGAAATTGAAATAGGAAATTTTAAAATAGGGTTAGCTCAACTCATAAAGTCAATGCCGATAGATAAATGTAAATACTATATTGGCGTTAAAATAAAAAATATTTACGATAACTCATTTGCCGTAGAAAAAGCAGAAAATATGTTCTTAGATTTTGTAAGACTAATAACATTTTTGGATGGTAATTTTTATGGGGATGTGCATATCAAAATTGGATTACCCGTATATGAAGATTATGGACAAGACGAAATACACATCAAAACATATTCATACGTAATATTAAATGAACAAAATGAGCCTGAAAAGCAACTTGCTGCATATGGCGACATATACAATACGGCACACAAAATCGTTATAGATGAAGACTTTTTTTGTAATAATACAGATTTCAATAAACTGTGGGACTTATATGCCTCAGATACAGTCAATGAGATAGAGCAAAGAATAATAAATGCGGCATTATGCATAGGCGAATCTTTATCTAGTCAAGACATAAAAAGCTCGATTATTTATACTTGCATGGCTTTAGAAACATTGTTTTCATTTGACGAGGCTGGTCTTTTTCAAAAAAGCATAGCAGATAAAATATCAGATATCGTAGTTTTTTTAGTTTGCAAAGATAAAGAGCATAGGCTAAAAACCAAAAAAGCAATAAAGAAATTTTATGGATTAAGATCCACTTTAGTTCATGGTGGCAGCAGGGAAACAAATGATAGCTATAAAGAATTTAACAATATGATAAAAGCCGCTATTAGGGTTTTGCTAAACGATGAAAGATTTTCTAATATCAAAACCATCAAAGAACTATACGAATTAGTTGAAGATGCACAAAAATCATATTAAAATTTATAAATTCAAATTTTACTTCCCCGATTGCAACAGATAGGTCTTTTTGCGCTCGCTGGAGCTACCGATATTTAGCGCGAGGCGGTATTTGGTTATCGTGCGGCGGACGACCTCGACGTTAAATTCCTTCTTTATAAACTCCAAAATTTTCAGATCGCTAAGCGGTTTGGCGGGATTTTCGTTTCGGACGAGATTTGCCACGAAATCCTTGATAGCCTTATTTGAGACGTCCTCGTCGATCGCGGCGGAGAAAAAGCTCTTTATAGGCACCAGTCCGCGCGAGCACTCTAGGTATTTGTTTGATATGCCACGCGAGATGGTCGACGGGTTTCGCCCCAGATCCTCGGCGATGTCCTTTAGGCGCATAGGCTTGATGTCGCCGCCAAAAAAGTAATCATACTGATACTCAACTAGCATAAGGGCGATCTTTCGCAGCGTGGCTTTTCGCATATCAAGCGCATCTATGAGGTCTTTCGCCTCTTTTACGCGCGAGGCGACGAAGCTCTCTTTTTCGTCCAGCCCCTCGACGTCGATGACGATCTCTGGGTAAAAGTCATCGTTGATCCTCACCTCGATACCGCCCGAGCTCGTGTCGATGACGATATCTGGGATGATCGCCGCAGCCTCGCTCATATACTCGATCGCGGGCGGGTTTTTTAGCCTCTTGATGACGGCGAGCGCTTCGTTGTAGAGCGGGATTTTGCGCATTTGAGAGAGATTTTCGAAATTTAACGCAAGCTTTTTGGCGCTTTCAAAGAGCTTCTCGTCCAAATTTAGCTCCTCAAGCTGAAACAAAAAGCTCTCCTTGTAGTCCTTTGCGCCAATGCCTGCGGGCTCAAGGTAGGCAAACCGCTTTCGCACAGACTCGATCTCTGCCTCGCTAAATTCGTCAAACGTTTCAGGCTCGTAGTAGCCCTCCTCGTTTATGCATTCGATGATTTTCATCGCGATTTTTTGGGATTTTTCGGTTGGAAACAGCGGCTTATCTATCTGCTCGATTAGCTTGTCGTAAAGCCCCGTTTTAGCCACGCTAAAGCTTTCGATACTATCGGTTACGCTGTTTTTTGATATTTCTTTGAAGAAATTTTTCTCTTTTTTGGATGGCGCGGCGCTTGGCAACTCGCTTAAATTTCGCTGCTGCACGCTTGCAAACGGATTATCCGCCAAAAACGGCTCAAGCGTCTCCTTTAGCTCCTCGACGCTGCTGCTTAGTATCGGCAGCCACGACCTTAACGTGTGCGAGAGCTTATTTTTGGGAGCTTGAGTTTGCTTTAGCATTATTCTACAAATTTAAACTCTTCGCCCAGATAGTGGGTGCGCACGAGTTTGTTATTCGCGACTTCGTTCGCGCTACCGCTAGCTAGCAGGCTGCCGTCCTTGATCACGTAGGCGCGGTCGCAGATGGCTAGCGTCTCGCGGACGTTGTGGTCGGTGATGAGCACACCGATGCCAAGTTTTTTTAGGTCGCGAACGATACTTTGTATATCGCTAACGGCGATCGGATCGACGCCGGCAAAGGGCTCATCCAGAAGCAAAAATTTAGGCGTGATGATGAGGCTTCTAGCGATCTCGCAGCGTCTGCGCTCGCCGCCGCTTAAGCTCACGCCCTTTCGCAGACGTATTGGCTCGATATTTAGCAAATTTAGCATCTCGTTTACTTTTTTCTCGCGGACGGCCTCGTCTTTATATAAGATCTCGGCGCCGAGCAGTAAATTTTCCTCGACGGAGAGGTCTTTAAATATACTTGATTCTTGCGGCAGATAGCCGATACCCATATGCGCGCGCTTGTGTAGCGGCACCTTCGTCACGTCTGCGCCGTCTAAAAAGACGCTACCGCTAGTTGGCGAGATGAGCCCGCATATCATATAAAACGTCGTCGTTTTGCCCGCGCCGTTTGGCCCCAGAAGACCCACTACCTCGCCGCTTTTGACCTCCAGCGAGATGCCTTTTATGATGTTTGTTTTTTTGATCGTTTTTTGTAAATCTTTAACTTCTAATTTATGCACCGTAAACCTCGTATTTTCGCCCTTTTTGGCTAGGCGAGATGACTACCTTGACGCATTTTTCGCCCAAATTTTCTAGCGCCTTTTCCAGTCGCTCGTCGCCCCACTCTACCAGGTGAAGCCCCTCCTCTAGCAAATTTTCAAAAAGTCCGTTTTGTAAAATCGCGTCAAGTCCGTTTTGATAGATGTCGTAGTGATAAATTTTATCCCCGTAGCTTTGCATGACCGAAAACGTCGGCGAAGTAACCTGTGCATCGATGCCGCAAGCTTTTACGATGGCTTTTACTAACGTCGTTTTGCCGCTAGCCAAATTTCCCTGCAAGATAACGACGCCGCTTTGGGGTAAAATTTTTACCACCTCCTCAAGCTCGCCAAGTCCCAAATTTAGCTCTATCATAGCTCTTTTACGTATAGCG
>CALISV010000353.1 GCA_938041615.1 uncultured Campylobacter sp.
GATTACGACGCTGCGTACGCTAAGGCGTTTAAAAACTACAACAAAAACGACGGCGTCGAGATAACCGTAAACGAGCACGGTCAGTTTCAGGTAAAAAATCCTAGCGGAGACGCCTTTAACTCCGATGACGGCGATGCCACGGACGCAACGGGCGGCGGCACAACGAACAACACAGATACGGACATGGACGATCATAATATAAATTTAGCTATCACGGGTCTAACAAACGCCGCCAACAACGTAACCGAAAACGTTAAATTTACGGCATCTATGGCTCCGCTTTCAGGCTCGTTAAGCTCCGGAGACGCTGCAAGAGTAACCGATAGCCTAAACATGGCGGCTCATAGCTCTAGCACCGATATCTACGACAGCCTAGGCACGAAACATAACGTCAAGATGGACTTCGTAAAACGCGGTTATACCGAAAACGGCGGAACGGAGTGGACGATGGTGATCCAGGTGGCCGAACCAAATCAAATAAGCACTACAGAGCCTAAAAACGTGATAACCGGTTACGTGAGATTTAACCCGGACGGCTCGCTAGCGACGTATAGTCCTGCTAGCATTACCTTCGGCGCGCAAAACGGCTCGTCTATCGGTCAGCATATCGAGCTAAAATTCGGTACTACGCAGACTACCGACGGACTAACCAGCACCGATAACAACTCAAGCACCTCCGACATCAGCCAAGACGGATATGCTAGCGGCGAGCTACACGGACTAAGGATAGACGGAGCAGGCACTCTCATAGGCTCGTTTACCAACGGCCGAAGCCTAGGACTAGCGCAAGTGGGCGTGGCTAAATTTGCAAACAATCAAGGCTTAGCCGGCGAGGGCGGAAATTTATTTTCTCGCACGGCAAACTCGGGCGATCCGATCATAGGTGCGGCTCAAACTGCCGGACGCGGTAAAATTTCGGCTTCAAGCCTTGAGATGAGTAACGTCGATCTATCTCGCTCGCTAACCCAGCTCATCGTCGTACAGCGCGGCTTCCAAGCCAACTCAAAGACGATCACGACTAGCGACGAAATGCTAAACACGCTACTTCAATTAAAATAATTTATTTCTTCGGGCTTTAGTTTCGTCTAAAGCCCTTTTTATTGATTTTTAGCTAAATTTACTGTTAAATTTAACTAAAAGAGTCAAAAATGCAAGTAACGCTTCTAAACTATACCCCGCTAAACATCTGCTCGCACGCGATCCGCACGTGTTGGCAAAGCTTCGAAAAAGGCGATAACGGCGGCGAAAAAGACGTCGAGCTCATCGAGCGCGTCGGCAATAAATTTAAACACGCCAGCACGCTCGAGCACCTCTACTATAACTTCTACATCCAAGGCATCTCGCGCGCCCTGCTACAAGAACTAGCCCGTCACCGCGTAGCGAGCCTCAGCGTCAAATCAACGCGCTACACGCTAAAAGAGCTAAAAAAGGAGCTCAAATTTGAGCTTGGCGACTTTGAGCGGGCGGCAAAATTTATAGTATTAACGGGCGACGAAACGGTCGATAACGCAAGCATCAAAGCGCTAGAAAATTTGCGCGAAATCCTAGCAAATACGACAAAAAGCCTCGATATCGTCAAATACTGCCTGCCCGAGTGTTACAAAACCGAACTCGCATGGAGCGTAAATGCGCGTAGTTTGCAAAATTTCCTCTCGCTTCGCAGCTCAAAATCGGCGCTTTGGGAGATCAGAAATCTCTCGCTAAAGCTTTACGAGTCGCTACCGCAGGAGCATAAATTTATATTCGAGGATCACGTAAATCAAGATCTCGAGCTAAAATAATAGATCGGTTTATATAAAATTTGCCTACAATCTACAAACAAATGCCGCGTGTAAATTTTACGTGTTTTTGGAAAATTTAACGCAAAATTAGGAGCGATAAAATGGGGCTATTTGATATTTTTAAAAAGCAAAAATTTGACGTCGACGTGCGCCCGGACGGCGTTTTCACCGGCGGCGTAAATTGCGGGTTTGATCTGGCTAAATTTAACGAAGCCTTGGGCCAGCCGCGCGTGATCGATGACGGTGAGGGCAAAAGCCGCTATTTTTGGGATGAAGCGGGGATTTTCGCCTTCGTGCGCGCAGACGAGCTCGCAGAACCGAGGCTTTCCGAGATAGTTTTGATGCTTGAGGTCGCAAAGGGCGTGCAGCACGAGGTTCCGCGCAAGCTCTACGGCGGCGCATTCACGCTTGAGGGCAGGCCGCCGCTTGAGGCCGTGCCAGAGCAGGAGCTGCGCGGCGCATATATATTTTTGGAGCTTAGCCTAGGCAAATTCGAAGTCTCGCTAGCTCTAGCCGAGGCCGTGCAGGAGCGCATAGGCGCGATGGACTTCGCCGAGCGCTTCGCTAAGCGCGACACCGACGAGATCGCAGACATCGTGCGAGCTGCGAAAATGCCGATAGGGCGCGTCTGCATCAATCAAAAAGAGAAAAAGGTAAAGCGCAAGCCGAGCGATAAATTTAAGCTTCCGCGCGCGGCGGGCGAGACGCTAGCGTTTAAAAATTTCAATTTCAAAATCGCCGTGATGAACGAGCTGATGTATGAAAAAGCCCTGCTACAGCCCAAATTTGACGTGTTTGAGTACTGCGAGGAGCGCGGCATCGATCCGTACGCGGACTTCGGCGCGCTGCCGCAAGCCAAAAAGTGGTTTAAGGACTATCCGGTCCCCGCAAATTTGGCGGAGCAGGTGAGCGAGCTCTATCTTGACGGCGGAAATGAAATTTACCTACAAATCGCGCCTGATTGGGACGGCGAGGACGAGCTTTTCGACATCAAAAACATCGATGCCGCCGAGCTTGCGCCCTTCATTAATCTTAAAAAAATCGAAACGACCGGCATCGGCATATCTAAAAAGGCGCGAAAAACCTGCGCGGATGCGGGGATCGAGGTAGTCGATTGAGTGCGGAGATAAATTTTAATCAATCAAATTTTACTAAATAACAAACAAAAATTTGAGCTTATCTTAAGCGCAAATTATTCGCATGCGT
>CALISV010000354.1 GCA_938041615.1 uncultured Campylobacter sp.
CTCGCTGCCTCGCCGTATTCGCCCTTGGTTTTTAGATGAAACGGCACGTATTTTAACCCCGCGACCTTTTCTATGACCTTTGGCGTGACGGTTTTATCGTATTTGTAGCAAAACGGGCAAGCGTAACTAAAGACCTTAACTAGCGTGTTTTGCTCGACTGGTAGCGGTTTTTCTAGCTTTACGTAGTCCTCGCCCTCGGTAAACGCGGCTGCGCTAAGGGCGCCAAACATCGCAACGGCTAGAAAGCATTTGCTAAATTTAGAAAGTAGATTCATGGAATGCTCCTTAAAATGATTTCGTTTGCGCTAATTTTATATCCTCCCGCCGCCGCAAAACTCACGCTAAGATAAATTTTAGATTAAATTTGTAAAATTTGGGCTAAATTTTAGCGGAAAATATAAAAATTTGAATTATTTTTTGGATTTAAGCTATTTATAATAATAGCGTGATTTTTACGTTAGAAATATTCAATAAAATTACGGCAATGAAACGATTTATCATTATAAAGGAGAAAAGATGAAAAGAACTCTCTCGTCGCTCGCCCTAGCTGCGGCGCTACTGGGCGGTCTAAGCACGGCAGCGCTTGCTATCGGCGGACCTAGCGGCTCGCACATCGACTACGCCGTCCCCGGCAAGATCGGCGAAGTGGTCGTAAATCCGTACGACATCGCGCCTCTAACGGCGGTCATCAAAAACGGCGGCTACACGCTAGCAAACGCGAAAGTCACCATCGTGCCAAAGCCGGACGGTCAGACGATCAGCTATAAGGTCGCCGACAAGCACCTTCGCACGCACGGCGGAATCCCGGTTTTTGGGCTCTACCCAGACTATCAAAATACCGTCGAGGTCGAGTACGATAAAATTTATAAGGGCCAAACCGAGCGCATAAAAGAAACCTATAAAATTTACGCTCCCGCGATTTATCTAGAGAGCTCTGGCATGCCGTCTCAAAAGGGCGCGCTGTTTGATAAAATCGAGGTTGTAAAGGCTCCGAGCGCAAAATTTGCCAACCGCCTCTACTACGTAAATAACTTCGTAAATAAAACGGGCAAGGGCACCAAAGTCGTGTGGAACAACCCGGCAGGCGGCGCGATCGAGTGGAACTACAGCCCGAACAACTTCGTGCTAGACACCAAAGGCGAAGTGCGCTGGTATCTGGAGCCGAGTAAAATTTACGACCTCAAACAGCCGTTTAGCGCGGGCGTCATGATGGGCTTTAAACAAAACGACGACGGCGCGATGACGTGGGGTTACGGCCAAAGATACGCCAAATACGACATAATGGGCCGCGAAATCTTTAACCGCGAGCTGCCTGCGGGATACAACGACTTCTCGCACTCTATGGACGTAGCGCAAAACGGACATTATTTCCTTCGCGCGGCAAACGCCAACTATAAACGCGCCGACGGTAAAAACGTCCGCACCGTCCGCGACGTCATCGTCGAGGTCGATAGAGACGGCAACGTGGTGGATGATTTTAGACTGTATGAAATCTTAGATCCGTACCGCGACATCGTGTTAAAAACGCTCGATCAGGGCGCGGTGTGCCTAAATATCGACGCTAGCAAGGCTGGTCACACCGCGAGCACGGACGAGCTAGCCGCGATGGATACGAACGAAAAATGGGGCGACATCGTGGGCTCGGGCCCCGGACGCAACTGGGCGCACGTAAATAGCGTGGATTATGATCCAAGCGACGATAGCATCATCATCTCCAGCCGCCACCAAGACGCCGTCATCAAGATCGGCCGCGACAAAAAAGTCAAGTGGATAATGGGCGCGCACAAAGGCTGGAAGGACCAGTTTAAAGATTATTTGCTCCAGCCGGTAGATAAAGACGGCAAAAAGATCGTCTGCGAGGACGAGTACTCAAAATGCCCGGGATATGAGAGCGAGAAGGGCGGATTTGACTGGCAGTGGACGCAGCATACGGCATTTCGCATCGATAGCAAGTCCAAAAAGGGCGTCGTGTATCTCACCGTCTTTGACAACGGCGACACCCGCGGCATGGAGCAGCCTGCGATGGCGGGTATGAAATACTCCCGCGCGGTCGTCTATAAAATCGACGAAAAAGCTAAAACCGTCGAGCAAGTCTGGGAATACGGCAAACAGCGCGGCAGCGAGTGGTACAGCTCGGTCACTTCGCTAGCGCAGTATCAAGACGACCTTGATAGCGTGATGGTTTACTCGGCGGTCGCGGGCATGCAGTTTGACATCGCCAAAGGCCGTCCGGTCGGCGTACCTAGCCCGCACATCAACGAGTTTGAATGGGGCGCAAAAGAGCCGTCAATCGAAATCAAAATGACCAACGCGATGGGCTATCAGGCGTTTCCGTTTAGCCTAGAAAAGGCGTTTGAGAAGTAAAATTTAAAATTTAGCGGCTCCCGAGCGACGCGCTTTGGGGTCGCTTTTGGTAAATTTGGATTTTTGCGCTTGCGGCTGGGTTAAATTTGCCCGCTCAAATTTGACTGGTCGCAGGCTTTAAATTTGGATCAAATTTGACGCCCTCCCGCACCCGCTCGGATACGGCAAATTTGACCGCAAAAGGTAAAATTTAGGCTCGCGTTTCCATCCTTTGCGCTAGTCTAAATCTTACCTTTTCCTGCCAAGCGTTTGGGAAAATAGGACTCCGAAAGACAATAGCAATGCCTAAACGCTTGGATTTTCTCTGCTGCTTAAATTTACCCGTTTGCTTCATAAATTTCGCTCAGGTTTTTAAAATTTACACCCTTGTTGCCGTAAAACCGATATAATCTAAGTAAAAAACTGCGGAGGCGAAAATGCAAAAATTTGTCGAGCAAAAATTTATCGGCGAGCGTGCGATGTTTGGCGTAAAGGACGCTGAGTTTGAGCGGTGCGGGTTTGCAGCGGGAGAGTCGCCGCTAAAGCACGGGCAAAATTTGCGCCTAAAAAACTGCACTTTCGAGTGGAAATATCCGCTGTGGTACACCAAAAACGTCGCCGTGGAGGACGGGTTTTTGATGCAGATGGCGCGCGCTGGCATCTGGTACGCGCAGGACGTTAGCTTTAAAGATACGCTAATCCAGGCGCCAAAATCCTTTCGCAGGTGCCAAAACGTGAGGCTAGAAAACGTAAATTTGACCCAGGCCGAGGAGACGCTGTGGAGCTGTGCGGACGTGGAGATAAAAAACGTCTGCGCGCGCGGGGATTATTTTGCGATGAACTGCGAAAACGTGCGCGTTTGCGGGCTAAATTTGGACGGGAACTACGGCTTTGACGGCTGCAAAAACCTGCTCGTCGAGGATAGCAAACTGCTTAGCAAAGACGCCTTTTGGAACTGCGAGAACGTGACCGTGCGAAATAGCTTTATAAGCGGCGAATACCTCGCATGGAACAGCAAAAACGTGACCTTTGAAAACTGCGTGATAGAAAGCTTGCAAGGGCTTTGCTACGTGCAAAATCTCGTGCTGCGCGGCTGCCAGACGCTAGATACGACGCTAGCCTTTGAGTACTCAAGTGTGGACGCTGAAATTTTAGGCGGCATAGCTAGCGTGAAAAACCCGCTTTCAGGCGTGATAAGGGCAAGCGAGATAGGCGAAATTATAATGGACGAGGAGTGCGTCGATCCGACCGCGACTAAAATAATTTTAGAAAAATAGCGGTTTTTGCCGACTCGTATTTTCACTTATACTTATGCTTGCGGTCGCAACTGCAAACGGAAGGAAATAACGTCCAAACTAGGTTGCTACTATATGTATCCTGCTGGGCTAGTTTCTGCCTCGTATACTTGTCGCGAGCATAAGCGTAAAGTAAAAAGTAAAATGCTTCGCTATATTGTTTTAGGCTCAAGATAAGTTAAGCGGATTCTCTCTTATCATCTTT
>CALISV010000355.1 GCA_938041615.1 uncultured Campylobacter sp.
AAAGTAAAGATCCTACCATCAGCGAACTTTATCTGGTGGAGGGCGACTCTGCGGGCGGCTCGGCCAAACAAGGACGCGATAGAGTATTTCAGGCGATTTTGCCGTTAAAAGGTAAAATTTTAAACGTCGAAAAATCGCGCTTAGATAAAATTTTAAAATCAGACGAAATAAAAAATATGATAACTGCTCTAGGCTGCGGTATCGGAGACGAATTTGACGCCGAGAGGCTTCGCTACCACAAAATCATCATCATGACCGATGCCGATGTCGACGGTAGCCATATTCAGACGCTGCTTTTGACGTTTTTCTTTAGATTTTTGCACAAAGTCGTGGAAAACGGTCATATTTATCTAGCTCAGCCGCCTCTTTACCGCTATAAAAAGGGTAAAAAAGAAATTTATCTAAAAGACGAAAGAGCGCTCAATGAATTTCTAATAGAAACTGGCATCGAAGGTGTCGAGTTTGAAGGTATCGGAAACGCTGATCTTATAGACTTTTTAAAGATAGTCGCAGCTTATAGAAGCGTATTAAAAGAGCTTGAAAAGCGCTTTAGCGTGATCTCTGCGGTTAGATATATGATCGAAAATCCAGATATCGTTTCAAAAAGCTACGGTGAAATTTATGAAATTTTGAAAAATTATTTAGAAGCTCAGGGGCACAATATCCTAAATTCCTACGTCAGCGAAGAGGAAGCTAGAATTTACGTACAAACCGAAAGCGGCCTGGAAGAGCTTTTGGTAAACGAAAATTTGTTTACAAATCCGCTTTACGAAGAGGCGCTTTATATCAGCCAAAAGATAAAAGAACGCGGTATTGAGCTAAAAGGCGACGTAATAGACGTACTAGACGAGATCGAGAAAAATGCCAAAAAAGGCGCCTATATACAGCGCTATAAAGGCCTTGGTGAGATGAATCCAGAACAACTATGGGAAACGACGATGAACCCGGAAAATCGCCGTTTGCTAAAAATAAACATAAACGATGCCGTAAGCGCGTCGGATACGTTTAATCTCTTCATGGGCGACGAGGTCGAGCCGCGAAGAAACTATATACAAGAGCACGCAAAAGACGTGAAACATTTGGACGTGTAAAATGCTAAAATCAGAACTAAAAGAACGATCAAACAGGTTTAAAACCGCGCTCGAGGTATCCTCGATTTTTATCTTAACCATTATCATTTTGGTGTATATTTTCGTTAAAAAAGACGATATAGATTTTGGTACCGACGATATTATTTTGATTGCGATTTTGGTTTTGTGTCAGGTTTATTTTACGGCTTATAAAATTTACCAAAGCTTTCAAACAAGCGTTCTTGATCAAGTTACTAAAGCCTATAATAGAGACGAAATTTTAAGACTTTTATCAAAGCAGGCTTTAAAATTTAAAGGCAAAAGCGGCGGCAATATGCTAATATTAAAGATCGAAAATTTAAACGATATAAACGAGCGTTATAGCTTTGTTAGCACCGATATTTTGCTCAAACGACTAGTCGAGCGACTGGAGAAATTTTTAAACGAAAAAGTGTCTAAAAACACGCTTATCGGCAGATATTCAAACGAGTATTTTTTGATCTTTTGCGAGAGTAAAAGTACAGAGCTAATCCATCTTTTAAACGTTTTTGAAAAGAGCATTTTAAGCGATGGAATCTACAATATCGAGCTAAAGATCAAATTTGACGCTATCGACATAAATCACTCGGCAAGCCTCAAAAACTCGGTTTCTTATCTCATCCAAAAGCTAAACGAGAGCGATAGCGAAGATAAAGTGGACATCACGGACGATCTTGAAAAAGACGTCTGTAACTGCATCGATATGCAAAGATTTATCTTCCAAACTCAGCTTGTTAAAAGCCTTCGTTTCGGGCAAAATTTGAAAAATATCATCGTAAAAGTTTACACCGATAAGCAAGGTCTCGTCTCAAAAGCAAAAGTGCAAAATATCGCGAACAAAAACGGCTACGAGGTGCTTTTTGACATAAATGTCATCAAAAAGCTATCCGAGCTTAAATTTAAAGACGAAGATCCGATCGTGATTGAAATTTCGTCGGTTTCGATTAGAAATTTGAAATTTACGAATTTTATAAAAGAGTTCGTACAGCTAGGCAAAATCGATCCAAATCGCGTTATTTTCGAGTTTAGCGAGAAGCTGGTATATGATGAGATAAATAGATTTAGAGAGATTTTGACGGAGTATAAAAACCTCGGTTTTCGCTTTGCGCTTAATAAATTCGGCGGCAACAACGCGGGCTTTGAATATTTTAAATATTTGCCGATAGATTTTGTTATTTACGACATCGAATTTAACAAAAATATCAAAAACGACAAATTTAAAACTCTGTTAGAAAATCTAAATTTGACCGCAAAAAGAGTAGGCGTAAAATCCATCGTGAGATTTGTGGAGGATGACGAGTTTTACAACATCGCGGAGCGCTATCAGACCGACTTCGCGCAGGGCTTTTTCATAGAGAAGCCAAAAGAAATTTAAAGGAAAAAAATGCAAGAAAATGAGGTCGTAGAACCAAAATACGGCGAGAAAATAATAAGCGAATTTGACGTAGAAAAAGACCTGGAAATCTGGGAAAATAAGCACGAGCGAGACTATAAGATCAAGATCACGTTACCAGAGTTTTGCTGCCTATGCCCGCGCTCGGGATATCCTGATTTTGCGACGATATATCTTGAGTACGTGCCGGCTAAATTCGTCGTCGAGCTAAAAGCGATCAAACTCTACATCAATAGCTTCATGACGCGCAACATCAGTCACGAAGATAGCATAAACGAAATTTACGGCGTTTTAGAGCGAAAGCTGGCTCCAAAATGGATGAAGATCACGGGCGACTTTAACCCGCGCGGCAACGTCCATACTGTGATCGAAATTTGCTCTGACGAGATAATCAAAAAAACGCAAGAACAAAGCTTTGAAGCACCTAAATTTGAGAAATTTTCGCGAGATAGCGAGCGTAGTTTTGATAGAGGCGGTTACGGCGGACGCGAGTCTAAATTTAACAAAGACGGCTCTCGCGGTAAGAGTTTCGGAGCCGATAGAAGAGATACAAAAAGCGGCGATAGAAAACCTCGCGCGAGTGTGAGTAAAGATAAATTTGACGATAAACCGCGAAGATCGGGCAGCAAAGACGGCTTTAAAAAGCCTGAATTCGCCGGCGAAAAACGCGCTAGAGTCGTGAAAAAATCATCGGAAGATAAATGATAAGCGCGCAGCTCATCGAACACATCTTTAAGGCTGCGTCCATCTCGCGCTGGAACGACTATCCCAAGATGACGAATTTAGTCGAGCTTGATAAGCAAGCGCACAAATTTATCATCGCGTATTTCATCGCAAAGCTCGAGCACGGCGCCGATATGAACTACATTATCGAGGCCGGTATTTTCGAGTTTCTCGCGCGAGTCGTGGTCACGGATATACGCCCGGACGTGTTTCATCAGATGCAAAAAACCAAAAACGAACAGATCAACGCCTGGGTGTTAACGATCCTAGAAGGGCTCGTAAAGGACGTCGAGGGCGGTAAATTTTTAGAGCGGATGCGCCGCTATCTCACGCACAAAGACAAGGCTCACGCTAAAGAGCGCCTGATCCTAAAGGCCGCTAGCTACCTCGCGACGCGCTGGGAGTTTTCGATCGTTTATCAAACGAGTAAATTTCTAAGCGATATAGACGAGCTAAAAGCGCGCGTGGAGGAGGAGCTGGAGGATTATTACGAGCTAATAGGCGTACGCAAAATCGTGATGAATCAAAAGCTAGCCAAGCTAGTCGATCTAGCCGGCAGACTGCGCTTTCAAAAGCGCTGGGCGCAGACACCGCGCATCCCTGAAACGGCGGTTTTAGGCCACATGTTGGTCGTGGCGATTTTGAGTTATTTTTACTCGCTTGAGGTTAAGGCCTGCAAAACGAGGTTAGAAAATAACTTCTTTTGCGCACTCTTTCACGATCTGCCCGAGTCGCTAACGCGTGATATCATTAGCCCCGTAAAATACGGTATCGAAGGACTAAACGAGATAATCAGCGAATACGAAATGCGCCTGATAGACGAGAAAATTTTACCTTTCGTGCCTGAAAATTTTAGAGACGAGTTTAGCTATATCCTGGGCATCCGTATGAAAGAGGGCAAATTTATCAAAAACGAGTTTGAAAACAGGATCTGCGAGAAAAAGCCTCTGCATCACGAGGGCACGATGGAGAACGTAAACGAGGATAAATTTAACGCCATCGACGGCAAAGCGCTCAAATTTTGCGACAAACTGGCGGCATTTTTTGAGGCAGGGATCTCGATCAGCTACGGCGTAAAGTCAAACGAACTAACCGAAGGCTTTAATAATATGGATAAATTTTTTCAGAAAAATCAGAGCTTGGACGGAGTGAATTTTTTAAAAATTTGCGATGATTTTAAGGAGCATTTTTCGCTTTTGCAGGTTTAAAAACCCTCTCTCAGATGACTGCGGCACACGCCTAGCCTAAGTGCTCTGCTGTGTTCCCACCCTGAAGCGGTGCCTAGAAGAGACATTGCACAGGTCTAAGAAAGGGCAATAGCGATTTTACTCAAATTTTACTTAAATATATTTTAGGCGGCAACATGGGATTTGATATAAAATGTAAATTTTTGTCGTTGTTTAGGGAGTTTTTGGTCTATCACCACCGCTCGCTGGAGTTTCGCGCGAAGGTCTTTGCGGCCGTCATCTCGGCCAAACTCAATCCCGAAGAGGACGATTTTGCGAATTTATACGACATCTCGAGCGAAATTTACGGTAGCGACGAGAACCGCAAACGCGTACTCATCGAAACTACCAAAGAGTACGTCTCCCGTATAAAACGCAAAGATCCCATGACGCTTGATAGCTTGCTCTTGGCGATCGATCAGGCCATCAGAGCAAACAAAAACTATGCGCTAAAGATCGACTTTGAGCACCTGCGCAGGCTCATCGACGCCGACGAATACGAAGGCCTCGTGCAGCAGCGCGTGTATGATTTTTTACTCTACGAGGTAAAAACCTACGCGCCAAACAGATAAAACCTCAAATTTGAATTAAATTTTGCTTACTTTTGCTGTTTTTTGCTGCGTTTTATTATGGATTTGATTTTTTGGGCGACGATGCGCTTGATGATGGCATTTATAAAGAGTCTATACGCCTAAATTCGGTAACGAGACCGATATAAATTTTATCGTCAAAAAAGCAGGTATCTACGAGATAAGTTTCATCTACGCGCAAGATCCGCAAAAGCAAAAAGAGGAAGAAAAGCTCAGCGAGGAGGCCTTCCCGGGATACGGCAGCGACGAGTTTACGAAGTGGTTTTGCGAGAAGTCTACGGCTGCTAAGCTGGCCGGATACTACTGTTATACGACGCAAGGCGTCCCTGAGCCAATTGGCACGAGTGAAGAGGAAAAATCGGCCTGCATGGGCAAAAAAATATTGCTAAAAGTTATGCTCAAATCTCTACAAAACCGAAGAATAAACTACGTAAAAGGCGGCGAGGTAAACGAACTAAAGCAAAATTCGAGCACCATAACCGAAACGTTTGATCTGTCAAAATACGGCGCAACTTCATGGTACAGCGCGCCAAACGGAGGCTTTGCGCACGATAAAGTTTTGCTCCGAGCTGAGCTCTGCAGGCTCTAAGCGACGCGCCAGAGTTAAAAAAGATTGTGACGTTTATTAAAATTAGCAAATATCACAACTGGAAATAAAAATTTACCGTTTTGCAAGTCAAATTTGACTAAGTTTACTAAAAATTTCTAAGCCCTATTTCCAAATTTGAACGGATCAAATTTGGATCAAATTTAGCCTTCGCATGCGTCAAATTTCCAAAATTTTCACCAGTGTCTAGGAAATTTTGCAGGTAATAAACGCCTCTATATCCGTGATCGTATAAAATCTCACTCATCGCCGAGATATCGCCCTCATCCAGCAAGTCCGCGTGTACCGTCGTTCTAACCTCAAATTTAAAGCCGATTTGCAGCAAAAACTCAAGCGTTTGCAAGAAATTTTTATACAAATTTGATCCGGTAATCTTTAGAAATTTCTCTTTCGGCGCCTTAAAGTCAAGCGCGATGTAGTCGATCAAATTTAGCGAGATAGCCTGCCCAAGCGTGGTTAAATTTGAGCCGTTGGTATCGACTTTGAGTGAAAATCCGCGAGACTTTACCTCGCTAGCTAGCGGCAAAAATGAGGGGCTAAGCGTGCATTCGCCGCCGCTAAAAACCACGCCGCTAAGCTTGCCTTTGCGCTTGTCTAAAAATTTGATAAACTCAGCACGGCTGATCTGTCCGGTGCCCGTGACGATAGGGACGTTGTAGCAGTAGGCGCAGCGCATGTTGCAGCCCGCAAACCACGCTATGCAGGCCGTTTTGTCGTGGTAGTCGAGGGTCGTAAATGGGGTGAGCGAGTAAATCGGAAAATCAGCGTCTTTCACGTTTTACTCGCAGGAGTTTAGCGGGATTTTGGCTCGCAAAATTTGACGCGCTCTTTGTGCTCGCCTTTTTTGCCGAGGTTAAAGCTCTCTACAGGGCGGTGGTAGCCCATTACGCGGGTGTAGACGACGCATTTCGTGCGCTTTGCTTCGAGCGAAGCTAGGATTTCTTTGTCGCTCATTTGTCACTCCTTGATAATTGATGTCAAATAGTATAGCACTTTGTAGATAACTACCGTCTTAAATTCCGCTGTATGCTTTTGTTTTTCAGCCATTGTTAAAAGTATGGTAATATCCGCGTTACGATTAAATTTAAAACAAAGGAAAAACATGGCAAAAGTCAAATTTCACGGCGCAGACATCGCGCTAAAAGGCGAAGAGATATTCGTGGGCTCATATGCGCCAGAGGTCACGCTCGTCGGGCAGGATCTAGGCGAGTTTAAGGTCGGCGGCAACAACGGCATCGAGATACTAGTCGTAGTACCGTCGCTAGATACGGGCGTTTGCGCGACTGAGACGCGTAAATTTAACGAAAAGATGGCCGCGAAGCAAGCGATAAAACTAAGCGTGATTTCGATGGATTTACCGTTTGCGATGGGTAGATTTTGCTCTACGGAGGGCATCAAAAATTTAAAAGTTGGCAGCGACTTTAGAGCTAGAGAGTTTGGCGAAAAATACGGCGTAATCATCGGCGAAGGACCGCTTGCGGGACTTTTAGCCAGAGCCGTTTTCGTTATCAAAGACGGCGTCGTCATCCACAAACAAATTGTCCCCGAGATCGCAGACGAGCCGAACTACGATGCGGTATTTGACGCGATAAAATCAAGCGGAGGTTGTGGCTGCGGGTGTATGTAAGATGATCTAATTTTATATTAAGGTTCAATTATATATTAAGTTTATAATCTAATATTATTTGAACCTTAGATGTTTTACTGCTTGTGTTTCTTATACAAAGATTTTACTTTCTCATTTGTTAGGTTTTTATTTCTTAGGTATTCTAAGCATTGAATACTATAATATTTGTTTCCTTTCTTTGTTTCCATAAAACCATCCTGCTTGTCTAGATTGAATTCAAGAACCAAGGGTCTCATATAAATTGGAGCAAATTCTAAATCTAACTCTTGAAATAACTCTTTCGCCGTATAATAATCGTCCTCCAAATTTATCTTTGGGCATATTAGTTCTCCATTTTGAATTTCTCCAATTAGTTTTAATGTAGGAGCTCCATCTTTTTCAACGAATTTTCCTTCTTCAACAAACTTGATATTTTTTAATAACTCTTTATCTAGAACTATACTTCTATCACCGTCCAGGACAATTTCCCCTCTAATTAAATCAAGCATTTTTACATTTCTTGGACCTATAGTTGCTATTTTTTCTATGTGCTCCATCCATTTTAGACGTTCTAGTTTTATATTATTATCAAAAATACTTTTTAAGTCTGGATATTTTATTCTTTCGCTTCTTGCGCTATATCTGTAAAAGATATCACCTTCACTAATTATGGGTTTATTATCTTTTTTTCCATCCGTTTTTGTGCAGACTACAGGTTTATTATTACTTTCACTTACTTCAAAAATACCAAATTTTTTACCACTATATGAAAAACTATAAGTTTCAAATTCGATTTCTGGAGAAAAGTGACCATTAAGAACTTCACTAATATCTTTATTGTCGATATTGTCAAAATTATCATTTGTCATACCATTAGCTTTTCTTGGGTTGTCGCTAATTCCAAATACTATATAGCCACCTTTTTTATTAGCAAAAGCAGCCATTGTTTTTGAATACATTATTAAATCGCCTTTATTGTAGTTGGCTTTGAATTCTAATTTAGTATTTTCTCTATGTCTTAACTTTCCACTTTCATCAACTTCAATAATCTTTCTAAAATACTCTTTCACGCCGTTTTCGCCATCTATCTGCGAGCGTAAATTTTCTAGCGCGGCGAATAAATTTTACTGACACCCCTCGCACTCGATCGAGCGGTCTGCGACGTTGTTTAGCTTCTCGCTATCTGGGCTTTCGGAGCGCAGGTAGTAGGTCGATTTTAGTCCCAGCTCCCACGCGAGCGTGTAAATTTCGCTCAGATATCCGCCGCTAGCTTTGTCTAGACTCATGAAAATATTTAGGCTTTGGCCTTGGTCGATCCACTTTTGGCGGATGGCGCCGGCACGTACGAGCACGCGCTGATCTAGCTCGTAGGCAGGCGTGTAGAACTGCCACGTTTCAGGGCTGAGATTTGGCACGACGTTTGGTATCATACCGCTTAGGTTGTGCTCGAACCATTTGCGCTTATACACGGGCTCGATCGTCTGCGTGGTGCCCACGAGTATGCTGATGCTCGACGTCGGCGCGATCGCCATCAGATAGCCGTTTCGCATGCCGTCTTTTTTAACCTTTTCGCGTAGTTTGCTCCAGTCGCAGGCGTTTTCGTCAAAGAGCCCGCCTCTGTCGTTTAGAAGCGCTTTGGCGTTTGCGTTTGCCGTGTCGATAGGCATCACTCCCCTGCTCCACTTCGAGCCTTCAAAGAGCGGATAAACGCCCTTTTCTACCGCCAAATTTGAGCTGGCGTAGATGGCGTTGTAGCTTATGTTTTCCATCACGCTATCGATTAGCGCTAGGTGCTCGTAGCTGCCCCATTTTACGCCGCGCTCGGCCAGCATCTGCGCCTCGCCCATGACGCCAAGGCCGATCGAGCGGGAGGCTAGGTTGGTGTGTTTGACCTTTTTGTGCGGGTAGAAATTTAGATCGATGACGTTATCTAGCATGCGCACGGCGATCGGCACGACGCGCTCGATGTCCTCTTTTTTGTTGATTTTGCTTAAATTTATGCTCGCGAGGTTGCACACGGCGGTTTTGCCCTCGACGCTTTCTTTTTCGACGATGAAAATTTGCTCGCCACTGATGCTATCTAGAGCGCTTAGCTTTTTGGCCTTTTTTGTTATGCCGCTATCGACCGTGACGTCTTCTTCTTCGTCAAATAGCCGCTCGGAGCCGTTATCAAACGTGATCTTGATCTTGTAGTAGTTTGGTTGCGTGTTTTGGAAAATTTCGGTGCATAAATTTGAGCTTCTGATGATGCCGTCGTGGTCGTTTGGATTGGCTTTGTTGGCATTATCTTTAAAGCACAAAAACGGCATGCCGGATTCAAAATAGCTAGTTAAAATTTTCTTCCACAGTTCCTTTGCCATGATGACGTTTTTTTGGATCTTTTCATCGTTTTCGTATGCTAGGTAGCGCGCCTCGAACTCATCGCCGTATAGATCGCACAGATCGGCGACCTCTGCCGGGTCAAATAGTGTCCAGCGCGCATTTTCTTTTACGCGTTTCATGAAAAGGTCGTTTATCCAAAGCGCAGGGAACAGCTCGTGCGCTCTGCGGCGCTCTTCGCCCGAGTTTTTGCGCAGATCCAGGAAGTCGCTCACGTCCATGTGCCACGGCTCGATGTAGACGGCTATCGCGCCCTTTCTCGTGCCTAGCTGATCGACGGCGACGGCGATGT
>CALISV010000356.1 GCA_938041615.1 uncultured Campylobacter sp.
TATTCCATACATAGTTTCTTTGGAATTCCGGTAAATATATAGTTTTATCATCATAATAACGCTCCATATAGGCACTTACTGGAAAGTCTATGCCATAGCTACTTAAATCATATATTACTTTACCTGATTTATTTTCGGCTTCTAATTCTTCATCTTTTTCTACTATGTCAAGCTCTTTATCGTTCTCCATTATTTTACTCCTAATTTAATTCTTTATTAAACTTCATCCATTTTAACAAATTTTATCAATTATTGTTAAAAATTTACTTCAGTTCGCCCCAATCCTTCGCAACATTTAGGCTAGTTTTTAGCGGCACGTTTAGTTTGTAAATTTCTTGCATTATTTTTTGCGCCGCTGCGCCGAATTCCTGCGCATAACCGTCCTGCACCTCGAAAATCAGCTCATCGTGTATCTGCAAAAGCATCCTAGCGCGCAGGCTTAAAAGCGGACGGATTTTTACCATCGCCATCTTGATGATATCGGCAGCCGAGCCCTGAAATATCGTATTTACCGCCTCTCGCTCATACATCGCCGTTTGCATCGGCGTCGCGGTAGTAAAGTCAAACAGCCGCTTCCTACCCAGCAGCGTGCGCACGAAGCCCTCGTTTTTCGCGGCGGTTTTTATCCCTTCTAAAAAGCCTTTTATCGTAGGGAAAGCTTTAAAATAGCGCTCGATATACTCCTTTGCCTCGGCGCGCGTGATGCTTACCTGATTTGCCAGCTTGCTCGAGCCCATACCGTAGATGAGGCCGAAATTTATACTCTTGGCCACCGCGCGGTTTTGCCCCTCGGCGCTTCCGAATATACTAATCGCCGTGCGCGCGTGGATGTCCTCGTCGTTCGCAAACGCCCGCAAAAGCGCCTCGTCGCGGCTAAAATGCGCGAGCAGTCGCAGCTCGATCTGGCTATAGTCAAGCCCTACGAAGCTAAAGCCGCTTTTAGCCTCAAAGCAGCCTCGCACGTCCTTTGCCAGCGCACCGCGAGCTGGGATATTTTGCAGGTTCGGATTTTTAGACGAGAGTCTGCCGGTGCTCGTTCCCGTTTGGATAAAGTTCGTGTATATCCTGCTGTCGGCATCTTTTTTGGCTAAATTTAGCAGCGGCTCGCAGTAGGTGCTTTGTAGCTTATATAGCTCGCGGTACTCGAGTAGCTTTTCGATGACTGGATGCTCCTCGATGAGCTCTGCTAGCACGGCCTCGTCGGTGCTGTAGCCCGTTTTTGTCTTTTTCTTTACGGGTAGTTTTAGGTGTTCAAACAGCACCGAGCCTAGCTGCTTAACGGAGTTTATATTAAAATTTTCGCCCGTTAACTCGTAAATTTCGGCGGTCAAGGCCTTGATCTTAGCGTCGTTTCGCAGGATCAAATTTTGCATTTTTTCGCGGTTTATCGCGATACCCTCGCGCTCCATATCAAAAAGCGTGAGGATGAAAGGAAACTCGTGCTTACCTGCAAGTGCGAGCAGCTCGGGATCAAGCAAATTTAAAAAGCTTTTGTAAAATTTGAGAGTTATCCAAGCATCCTCGGCGGCGTATTTTGCCGCGTTTTCTAGCGCCACGGACGCGAAGGTCTCGCCGCGCTTTACCACGTCTTCAAATTTGATCGTGTCGTAGTCGTAGAGACGCTTAGCTAGCGCATCCATACCCACGCTAGAGCCCGGATCCATGAGCCACGCTAGTATCATCGTGTCTTTAAAATTTACGGGCGGCTCGAGCCCTAGATTTCGTTTTACGACCTTAAAATCGTACTTTAGATTTTGCCCGATCACGCAGCCTTTGTAAATTTGCCCTATCGCCCAGGCGGCAAATTTCTCGCTTACTTGCTTTGGCACGCCCAGATACTCGTGCGCCACGGGCACGTAGTAAGCCTCTTCGTCGTTAAAACAAAAGCTAAAGCCCACCAGACGGGCGTTTTGCGTATCGACGTCCGTGGTCTCGGTATCAAAGGCCACGAGCGTGTCTGCGTCTATATTTGCCAGCAGTCGCTCGATCTCGCTCTCGTCAGTTAAAAGCCGCGCGTTAAAGCCGAGCTTAAATTCCGCGTTTTCGCCTGCGTTTTCGCTATTTTGCAGCGCTTTTAAAAGGCGGTTTAGATCGTATTCGCGAAGGATATCGGCGACCTTTACGAGCGGATTTTGCTCGGGAAATTCCGCCCTTTTTAGGTCTAGCACGTCAGGCACGTCGTCAAAGAGCGAGGTTAGGCGCTTGCTCAAAAACGCGCTTTCTCGGCCTTCTGCCAGCATCCCGCGGATACGTTCGTTTCGCACTAGCGGCAGGTTTTCGTAGATGCTTTCTAAGCTACCAAATTCATTTAGTAGCCTTTTGGCGCCCACCGCGCCGATGCCTTTGACGCCCGGGATATTATCCGAGCTATCGCCCGCGATCGCTAGAAAATCGCGTATGCAGCTCGGTCCGACTCCATACTTTTCGACGCAGCTCGCGCTATCATGGTCGATCTTGCTTTGGGGGCTATAGATGCTTACCTTGCCGTCCTCGATGAGCTGATAGAGGTCCTTATCATGCGTCACGATACGTACGAATATATCCCGCTGCTTGCACTCCTTTACGACGCTAGCGATGATGTCGTCGGCCTCGTAGCCTTCGCGGCTAACCGCGGCTAGACCCATTTTTTCTATCATTTCGATACACACGGGCAGCTGCTCTTTTAGCGCAGCGGGCGGCTCGGAGCGGTTGGCTTTATACTCGCCCAGGATCTCGTGGCGCAGCGTTTTGCCCTTGCTATCTAGCGCAAAGATGATATAGTCGCTGGCAAACTCCTGACGCAGATTCATGATAAAGCTAGCAAAGCCGCTCACCATGCCGCTTGGCTTGCCTTCGCGGTTCTTTAGTCCGCTCATCGCGTAGTAAAGTCTGAAAAAAAATCCGAAAGTGTCGATGATCGTTAGCGTTTTTTGGCTCATTTTTTATCCTTTTTTTTGGGCTAATTTTACAAATTTTAGGCAAAAAAACGGCTGATTTGAGGCAAATTTAAAATTTAGCGTCTTGGAGCAAGTGCTGGAATGGTCAAATTTGAGTTAAATTTGACGCTAAATTTGAGCGGGTAAATTTAAAAAATAGTCAAATTTGAGCGGCTAGCTTACCGCTCAAATTTAAATCATATAGCCTAGGCCTCTATCGTCGCAGGCCTATCAAACGCCGTTACGCTCGGCAGTTCGCCTTTAAATTTCTCGATCTGCACCATGCTCGTGTGCGCGGTGTTGCTTTGCGAGAGCTGCGAGCTAGGCACGTCCTTGGTTAGCACGTTTATGTTGCCGTGTTTGCATAGGCTGCGCTCGCCCCAGACGGCGGGGTCGTACCACGCGCCTTCGCTTACGATCACGACGTTATCTTGCGCGGTGTCGCTCACCAGCGCGCCGCAGAGTATCTCGCCTCGGTCGTTGTAGATCCTCACCACGTCGCCCGTTTTTATGCCGCGCGCCTTTGCCGTGGCGGGGCTAATGAGTGCTGGTTCGCGGTTTGCGATCTCGGCGTAGTTGCGGATGAGCGAGCTGTTTAGCTGCGAGTGGAGCCTAAATTTAGAGTGCGCGCCGCTGATGGCGATAGGATACTTGCTCACGTCGCCGCCCAGCCACTCAAACGGCTCCATCCACGTCGCGTGCGGCGGGCAGTCGGGATAACCTAGCTTTTCGACCGCTTCGGAGTAGAGCTCGATCTTGCCAGACGGGGTTTTTAGCGCGTTTTTCTCGGGATCGGCGCGAAAGTCCGCGTAGTTTGTGAAGTAGCGCTTTTTCTCGTCGATTTTATCAAATTTAACGTAGCCTTTTTGCCAAAACTCCTCAAATTTAGGCATCGCTATACCCATGCCCTCGGCTTTTGCAGCAGCGTCGGCGTAAATTTCCTTCACCCACTCAAGCTCCGTTTTGCCCTCGCTAAAGGCCTGCTCGTACTCCTCGCCCCACTGCGCGCAGATGAGCCGCGCGATCTCAAAGTCGCTCTTGCTCTCGCCCGCAGGCTTTACTAGCGGCTTAATCGCAAAAAGGTATTCGCTAGTCGAGTTTGCAAACTCGATATCCGTGCGCTCGCACTCAAGAGCAGCTGGCAGCACGATGTCGCTGAGTCTTGCCGTACTCGTCCAAAAGGGCTCCGTGGTGATGATCGCTTCGATCTTTTTCATCGCTGCGACCGCGCGGTTGGTGTCGGGGTGGCGGGTGAAGGTCGAGCCGTTGGCGTTAAACATCACGCGAATGTGCGGCATGACGTACTTTTTGCCGTTGCGCTCGATCTGCTTGCCAGGCTCCATGATCGCGTCTATGAGCCTGCTGTTTGGTATCTCGTGGTATTTGGCTTTGGCTAGCTTGCCTTGCGGGGCGATGTATTTTTCGTTTACCGCCGGGTTAAAGGCCTGAAGCTTTGGCGCGATGAAGCTGATATCTGCGTTTTTATGCATCTGATCGTTCATCACGTAGCCGCGCCCCGTCTTGCCGATGTCGCCTAGCATCGTAGCTAGAGTTATCAGCGCCCAGTACGCCATCTCGCCGTGGTGCTGACGCTGTATCGCGTAGCCCGTGACGATGAGCGTGTCTTTTTTAGCGAGCGTACCCGCTAGGTTTTTTAGCTCCTTTTCGCTCACGCCGCAAATTTTGCTCGCCCATTTTAGATCCTTTTTCACGCCGTCTTTAGCGCCCGTGAAATAATCCTTAAATTTATCGAACCCGACCGTGTAGCGCTCTATAAATTCCTTATCGTAAAGGCCGTTTTCGTAGAGATATTCGCAAAGCCCGATCAGCATCGCCGTATCGGTGCAAGGGCGTACGGCGAAATACTCCGCGCCGAAATACTCCGCCGTTTCGTTGCGGTAGACATCCACGCTGTAAATTTTCATCTCGTCTT
>CALISV010000357.1 GCA_938041615.1 uncultured Campylobacter sp.
CTCACATCTGGAAGATCGACGTAGATCCTGCTAGAAAATCTCTAGTTGCGGGCGACGCGGCTAAAGGACCGAGAGACGCTAAAGATTGGCACTTCCAAAGAAATAAAGATGGACGAAATTTCGTCGATCTTATGTGGTCGTGCGCACGAACGTCTTGGGCAGATAAAGATATGCAAGATACCAAAGGCTGCCACAGCCCTGTCGTTTCCGAGCTAAAAGAGACGCTTCACTTCAAGAACCAAAAGCAGGTTTACGATGAGGTTATGGGCTGGCAAACTCCGGTTAAGAGCGACTTCTCGCAGGTTAAGATCGGTATTCAGGGAATTTACTCGATCCTTGAGACCAAAAAGCTTGACTCCAGCGATAAAACTCGCGTTTACGAGCTGATCGAAAAAGCTCAAGACACCGTCGATCTTATCGAAAAAGACGGCTCATGGGGTATGCACGGCTTTAAATATACTAAACAAAGGCTAGAGGCCGCTAAAGAGTATATTAAAGAGGCTCAAAGAATTCTAAACGCAAACCTATAACGATAAAGGGGGCGGGACGTCCGCTCCCTTTTAAATTTTAAATTGATGAAGGTAAAATATGCAAAAAACACTCTTTTTAGTACCGCTTTTAGCCGCTAGCCTATCTTTCGGCGCGGATCTTACGCAGAATGATCAGCGTGAAGCTTACGCTATCGGCGCATCTACCGCGAAATACCTGATGAATCAAATTAGCGGACAGGAAAAACTAGGGATAAAAACCGATAAAGATATAGTTATAGAGGGCTTTTTGGATGTTTTTAAAGACGGATCCAAAATAAAAAACGACGAGATAGAAAAGCTTTTAAACGACAGAGCCGCCAAGCTTAATAAAGCAGTCGATGCGATCGCTAAAGCCGAGGTGGAGAAAAATTTAAAAGCGGGTAAAGAATTTATGGCGAAAAACGCCAAAAATCCAAACGTCAAAACTACCAAATCGGGCGTTCAGTATGAAATTTTAAAATCCGCCAAGGGCGATAAACCTAAGCCTGAGAGCATAATCGTGCTAAATTACAAAGCGTATCTACTCGACGGCACCGTGTTTGACGAAACCTATTCGGCGAAGATGCCCGCGCACCTGTCTATGATAAATTTAATCGACGG
>CALISV010000358.1 GCA_938041615.1 uncultured Campylobacter sp.
CGATAATACTTTTTTGACGCCGTATTATCAAAAAGCCCTCAAATTTGGTGCCGATATCGTCGTTTATAGCGCGACGAAATATATCGGCGGACATGCCGACGTAATTGCGGGAATCGTGACTACGAACGACGATGCGCTAGCCGAGCGTATAGCTTTTATGAAAAATACTCTCGGCGCGACGCTAAGCCCCGCAGATGCTTATAATCTAATAAGAGGCCTCAAAACTCTTAGCGTGAGATTTGATAGACAAAGCGAAAATACGCTAAAAATCGTAGAATTTTTAGAAAAAAACTCGGCTGTTAAAGCCGTGTATTACGCAGGTTCATTTTCGGCCGAGGAAAAACGCATCCAAAACGCCCAAGCTAGCGGTATCGGCGCGCTAATCTCGCTGGAGCTAAAGGATGGCTACGACTATAAAATTTTTGCTAAAAGTCTAGAGCTTTTTGACCTGGCCGTTAGTCTTGGCGGCGTAGAGAGTCTAATCTGCCATCCGGCCTCAATGACTCATGAATCTTATTCGCAGGATTTACAAGCTAAAATCGGCATTACTCAAGGTTTGCTACGCCTTGCCGTCGGTATCGAAAATTCGGATGATTTGATCGCGGATTTGGAGCAGGCAATAAATAAAGCTAAAATTTAATTTTACTTGCAAGCTCGAACAAATTTAACTTTATACTCGGTGCGCAAAATAGGCGTACCGAGTTTTGCTCAAACTTGGCTACAGAGCATATCAAAACGGTCATGTGCATAAATTTGATCGTTCTACTATTTTGTTTTAAATAAGCTAGCCAAAACTCCGATGCTTAAAATCCCCAAAATGATCCACAAGCTAACCTGCGCTGAAATCTCAAATCCGTGATGAAAGATATGTGCCGACGCGTTTAGGGCGAGCTTTGCTGCGATAAAAAACAAAAGCGCTATAACGGCTTTTTCTAAATACGCTAAGTAGTCTTTTAGCGCTTCTAGTACGAAATAAAGCGTTCTAAGTCCCAAGATTGCAAAAATCATCGCCGAATAAACGATAAGCGGCTCACGGCTCACGGCGATAACGGCCGGAACGCTATCAAAAGCAAACATAACATCGCTAAGCTCTATAACGCAAAGACACAAAAATAGCGGCGTAGCTATCCATTTTGCGTTTAGTTTGTAAATTTGATTTTGCAGTTTCGTCTTTTCTTCTACTGAAATTTGAGCTGAAATCTCGCTATTTTTTACGAAAAAGCTATGCCCTAGAAGACTCGGAAAAACAGGAAAAAATCTATAAACCGCCCTGTAAGCCAGGTGGTTTGAGTAGTCCTCTATTTCGTCTTCATCATCATTCTTTTTCATCATCATTACCGCGCTATAAGCTACCATGATAGCAAAAACAAACTCCATCCACGGCGAAATCCCGAGCAGACTCGTTCCGACGGCTACGAAGACGAGTCTAAATATAACCGCGCCTATAATGCCAAAATACAGCACTCTATGACGGTAAATTTCAGGAATCTTGAACCAAGAAAAGATTGCCATCATAACAAATAAATTATCCACGGATAACGATTTTTCTAAAATATACCCTGCAAAATATAGACTCATCGTTTCGCTTCCGCGCGCAAAATACAAATATCCGCCAAACGCTACGGAAACGGCTATCCAAAAAATAGACCAAAGCGCTGCTTATTTGAGCGAGATTTTTTCGTCTTTTTTGTGCGCAAAAAAATCTACCGCAAATGCCGCCACGGCAAATATGATAAAAACGATCATTGTTTGAAATTCTAAACTATCCAAAAATTCTCCTTAATACCCGCAGCTTTGTTCGGGAAGCCCTCTTTGGCGGTTTAGCTCTTGCGCCGCCTTGCACGCCGAGTATGATTGTTTGCCGGCGCAATTTGCATTAAACCAGTCTATGAGCTGCGAATGCATACGGACGTTTTGATTGTATAAATTTACCTCTTCGCTTGAATATCGATTTACGAAAGTATAATTTAGCACCCTTTCTATCGCAAGCGCCTTGTTGTAAATTTTAACGCACTCTTTCATCATTTCATCGCTGATTACTGGCGCATTACCGTAAGTTTGCGCCGAGGGCGGGATCTCGTAACCGCCCTCTATCTCAAATGCGCCCAAAATCGCGACAGCTGCTGCTGTGAAAAATAAAATTTTCATAAGTATTTCACGACAGAATTTAAAATAAGCTCATCAAGCTTCCTGTCGCTCGTAGGCTCGCCGATAGCCGAAAATTTCCACTCGCCGTTTCGTTTATATAGCTTGCCTAAAATCATCGCTACTTTGTAAGCAAACGCGCTGTCTCGTACGATATTATACGATGCGAATACTTTATTTACCCTAGTCGGCGTACCTTCGTAAAGTCTAATGCTAGCAAACGGAATTTTATCAAAGTCGATTTGATTATAAGAATTTAGCACGAAAAATATCTGCTCTACGTTTGAGTTTAAACGGCTAAGATCGACGCTGATTATTTCGTTATCCAGTCCGTCGTCGCCCCCTACGTCTCCGACCAAGTCATCGCCGCTGTGAAATACGCCCGGGGCCGATTTTTTGCCAAAATAAACCACATCGCAAAACTGTTTGTTTGAGTCAAACATCGCAGCGCTTAGATCCAAATCCACAGGCTTTATCTTATCTCTAAAAAAGCCTTTTTCGGTTATGGCGCCCCAGTTTGCTCCTACGCAAAAGCTGTGTAGATGCCTGCCGTCGTCTTTGGCGAGCGATATTTTTTGCCCTTTGACCAAATTTATCGCCATGGCTTGCCTCCTAAACGTCTAGTCCAAACTGCCTACAAAATCCGGCTAGTCCGTCTTTAAAGCCGCTTCCGTTAGCTGCAAAGCGCCACTCGTTATCTTTAAAGTAAATTTTACCGAACGATACTGCGGTTTCGGTAGAAAAATCCTCTTCTAAATCGTATCTGGCTATCTCTTTGCCGCTTCTTTCATCGACGATTCGCATAAACGAGTTTCTTACCATACCGAAATTTTGCCTTCTTGTGGCTGCTTCGTGGATGGTGACGACTATGTCGATCTCTTTGACGTTTGGCGAAATTTTGGCTAGGTCGATTTTTATGGATTCATCATCGCCGTCACCCTCTCCAGTGCGGTTATCGCCGGTGTGGACTACCGAGCCGTCTGCGCTAACTAGGTTGTTGTAAAAGACGAAATTCTTCTCGTTTTCTACTTTGCCCGAAGCTCCTACCAAAAATGCGCTCGCATCTAGGTCAAATTCCGCTCCCGTATCGCTAGTATTCGTATCCCAGCCAAGTCCTACTAAAATTTTGCTTAGCCCTGGAGCTTCTTTGCTCAAACTAACTCTACCGCCCTTTGATAAATTTACCGCCATTTCGGCCTCCTTGAAAATTATTTATCCTATAGGATATAGATTTGTAGATTTTATCTAAATAAAGTTTAAGTTTAACTTTACCTATAGGATAAAATAATGGGCGAAAATTTAGCTTTTTTTGGTGCCGATGAGATACGAAATTTTTATCTACAAATTTCTACAAACGTCCGCAAGCTGCGTGAAAATAAAGGTATTAGCCAGCTGGATATGGCGCTAAGTATGGATATAAAATCGGTCGCATTTTATTCAAACTGCGAGAGCTGCCGCTATGATAAGCATTTTAACCTTGAGCACATTTATAAAATTTCAAAAATTTTAAATGTAGAGGTCGGAGAGATTTTTAAATTTTAGCAATTTTAATTTGGATTAAGGATTGGCTCTAGATTTAGGCGAATAAATCAAAAATAGGCATTGATTTTTACGCCGAATTTTTATAATCCAACTCAAAAACGCAAGATTAAATTTGTTTACTTTGCAGTCCCGAGGCGAAGCCGGTTTGGTGCACCTCGGAACGCATATTTATCGCGGTTAAAACGGCTTATACACCATCATCCAGATGATGATGACCATCGCGATGGTCGGCACTTCGTTGTAAGCGCGAAAGAACATACCGCTTTTTTTACAGCGTTTCTCGCGTAGCTGCACCATATAGCGGCCAAGATCCAGATGAAACGCCGCGAGGATAACGACGACTGTGAGCTTGACGTGCATGTAGCCGCTATGCAAAAGCTCGGGCATCGTGACGATGATCAAAATGCCCGTCAAAAACGTGCCGATAAGTGCTACCCAGCCGATGTAGTGGTACATCTTGTACTCCTGCACCTCAACCACGCGCACAAAATCAGGTTTGTCCATATTTTCTGCGTGATAGACGTAGAGACGCGGCTGATAGAATAAAAACGCCATCCACGAGATGAAGCATAAGTAGTGGAAATACTTGATGAGGTTGTAATACTCTGCCATTTTTTCTCCTTTTTTATTTTAGCGGCTTGTCTTTTTGCCCTATACTTCGCTTTGCTTCCCTTGCGGTCGCAACTGCAAGCAGAGGCTTTAAAATTTGGCTCGGTCATTACCGACCAGGTAACTCCCGTTACCAAATTTAAAAGCGCCTCGTCCGGAACTTCTTGAAAAGCTACGAGCGCAGCGAAGTAGAAAAATCCTGCACCTTATCTTTTTCTATTCAAATTTGAAGTAAAATTTGTAAATTTTACTCGCCGAAACTCGCGCCTTGAAAATGTTAAATTTGACCTTTTGCAATTAAAAAATCGATCAAATTCTCGTAAATGTAGCCGAGCCTCACCCCAGCAAAATCTCTTTTCTCGCTTCAAATTCCTCTTTACTTATCGCGCCGCTTTCGTACAGCTCATACAGGCGTCTAAGCCGCTCTTCGAGGTCTTGCGCGCGCAGTTTGTCTTTTAGCGCTTCTTTTTTCTGATTTTTCTCGACGGCCGCGCCGGTTAAGCGCAGATCAAAGAGCCACCACACGCCCCAAAGCGCCCAAAATACGTAACCAACAAATGCCCACGCCAGGCTATATCCGATGAAAAACAGCACCATCATCGCAAATCCGCTCACGAATTTGCCCAAATAAAATCTATGCCCGCCAAACCAGCCCGTAAGCAGCCAAAGCGCATAGGCTATATAAACGTTATCGCCCATTTTTGACTCCCTTTCGCCCAGTGGCAAAGCTCTGCCAGAGTATGAGTACGACTCCGACGTCGATCATAACGTCAGCGAGGTTAAATATCGCAAACTCAAACCACTTATGCCAGTAGACGTAGTCCACGACACCGCCGTGAACGAAGCGGTCGAGCAAATTTGAACTGCCTGCACCCAGGATTATACCCGCTCCCAGGGCGTGCTCCTCTAAAATTTCCTTTTTTTCGCCGTTTGCGCTCAAATTTGACTCTGTTTGAGCCGCAGCCCGCGCGTCAAATTTGCGCTTTAGTCGCCAAAGCAGATAGCCGCAAACGCCCGCGATCAGCGCTAGCTGGATAAATTTTAGCCATTCTCCAAGAAACGCAAACATCGAAAACGCCACGCCTCGGTTGTAAGCAAGCACGAGCGAAAAGTACTCGCCCTGCCACGAAAAACCGCCCAAAAATATCTGCTTGACCGCCTGATCGAGTGCAAAAATAGCGAAAAACGCCGCGAAAAAAACGCCTAAAATTTTAGCCATTTAGCGCTTTTACGAAAAATTTCTCGACCTCGTCCATGCGGGTTTTTAGCGCGTCGGCACACTTGCCTTCGAGTAAAAGTCTGATGAGATTTTCTGTGCCCGAGTAGCGAAATAGCGAGCGGATGCCCTCTTTTGCGAGGCTTGCTTCAAGCTCTTTTAGCCCTGCAATGCTTTCAAGCGGCTTTTTCTCTGTTATCTTTAAATTTAGCAAAATTTGCGGATACGGTTTTATTTCGCTTAAAATTTCGCTCGCTTTTTTGCCTTTTTTTAGCACTAATGCCGCAAACTGCAGCGCCGCCACGAGCCCGTCGCCCGTTTTTGCGTAGTCGCTAAAGATGATGTGACCGCTCTGCTCGCCGCCAAAATTCGTGCCGTTTTCTTTCATCTTTTCAAGCACGTATTTGTCGCCGACGTTTGCGCGCAGGAGCTTGATTTTGTGGGATTTTAGGTAGTCTTCGAGCGCCGCGTTGCTCATCACGGTAGCCACGACCGCGCCGCCTTTTAGGGCTTTGTTTTCTTGCAAAAATGCCGCCATGACGCCTAGCAAACTATCGCCGTTTGCCACCTCGCCGCATTCATCGACAACCACGAGCCTGTCGGCGTCGCCGTCAAGTGCAAAGCCTAAATCAGCCCGTAATCGCACGACCTCGGAGGCTAAATTTTGCGGATAGAGCGCGCCGCAGTTTAGGTTTATGTTGCTGCCGTTTGGCTCGTCGTTTATGACGATGGTTTCAGCTCCTAGCTCGCTAAATATAGTCGGAGCGACCTTGTACGCTGCGCCGTTTGCGACGTCTAAAACCACGCGCAGTCCGTGTAGGCTGAGGTTTTTAGGAAATGAGTTTTTGATCTGCACGATATAGCGGCCGATGACGTCGTCGATGCGCTTTGCGGCGCCGATTTCTAGCATTTGCTTTTGCGATCTTTCTATAAGCGCGTCGTCAAAATAAATCTTTTCTATCTGCGCTTCGGCCTCTTCGCTCAGTTTATTGCCTTCGCTGTCAAAAAATTTGATACCGTTGTCGTAGTACGGGTTGTGCGAGGCGCTGATCATGATGCCCGCGTCGCAGCGCATATCCTCGGTCAAAAACGCGATCGCAGGAGTAGGCATCGGGCCGATCTGGCGGACGTTGTAGCCCACGGCCGTGAGTCCCGCGACGATGGCGGTCTCGATCATATAGCCGCTTCTGCGCGTGTCTTTGCCTAGCAAAATGGTGTTCGTGTGCGATGCAAACTGCCTAAAATATATCCCCGCAGCCATAGCAAGTCGCATGGACGTTGCGGCAGAGAGTTTTTCGCCTGCTTTGCCGCGAACGCCGTCGGTGCCGAATAGTTTCATTATCTCTCCTTTTATGGCTTATATCGGCTTGTCTTTTGAGCGTCTTTGAATGAGTTTAAAATTTTCGCCCTGCGGCAGACTACC
>CALISV010000359.1 GCA_938041615.1 uncultured Campylobacter sp.
CTTCGGTATGCCGGTCGAGCCTGACGTATTTAAAATATAAAGCGGGTCGGTATCGATCGTATTTTCGTAATTCGCCCGATCGAATTTATCCTCGCCATTTAAATTTATCTCATCAAAGATGATTAAATTTACGCCCGAATTTTTTAAAATTTGGGCGTGTTTTGCGTCGGTAACGATAAATTCGAGATTTAAATTTTTGATGATAGCTTCAAGCCTAGACGCGGGATTTTTGACGTCTAGCGGCACGTAAAAGCAACCGTTATAAAGCGTCCCTAAAAAGCATTTTATAGCTTTTACGCTTTTTGGCAAAAGTATGCCCACGGGCCTGTTTTTGGTTATATTTAAGCTCTGAAAATGCGCGGCGATCGCCTTTGCCTGCGAATTTAGCTCGCTAAAATTTACGCTCTCGTCTTCATCTTGTATCGCCGTTTTAAGAGGAAACCTTAAAGCCGAATTTTGTAAGTAGGACAGCATATTTTTTTGCATTTTTTACCTTATTTGAGGTGATTAAAATTTTAGCTTGATTTTATTGTATTTTAGTTAAAATCAAGCTAAAATTTTAAGGAGGATTTAAGATGGATACAAACGAAAAAATGGCCCTAATAGCCGAGCTTTTAGAGCTTGAAGTAAGCGATTTTACCCCGGAAACCAAGCTTGAGGAGCTTGAAGAGTGGGATTCGCTCGCGGCTATCTCTTACGTCGTTATGATGGACGAGCACTTTGGCGTGACAGCAAATCCTAACGATATAAGAAATTTTAAAACGATCCAAGATATATTAGATAGTATGAAATAATGGCGTTTGATCACATTAAAAACGTAAAAATTTCGGCGGTTTGCTGCGCCGTACCAGAAGATAAACTCGCGCTTGAAGATTTTTATAAAAAATTTGATAAAGAAAGCGTGGAAAGATTCGTAAAAGATACGGGCATCAAGCAGAAATTTTATAGCAAAAACAATAAAACGATAACGTCTGACCTGTGCTTTGCCGCGGCAGAGGAGATAATCAAGAAAAAAAACATTTCAAGAGACGAGATAGACGCGGTTATTTTAGTAACGCAAAGTCCCGATTATACGGTACCAGCTACGGCGATAACGCTGCAATATAGACTAGGTCTATCTCAGGAATGCATAGCCTACGATATAAATTTGGGTTGTTCGGGTTATATTTTCGGCTTACATACTGCCGCGTCGATGCTACAAAGCGGATACCTAAAAAAAGTTCTTTTATTGGCGGGCGACGTAACCGAACCTAGCATATTTGGAATAAACGGCGTCACGACTAATATGTTCGGCGACTTAAACGACCTACTTTTTGGAGACTGCGGGAGTGCGACGCTGATCGAATACGACGAAGGAAACAAAGGGTTTAGATTCGCCCTGCAATCTATGGGCGATGGGTTTAAAGCTATCGGAGCTTGTCACGGGTCAAGATACGCATACGTCGGGCGTCCGCAGTTTGATATGTCTTTGCATATGGACGGGCTAGCCGTAGTTTCTTTTAGCATAACCAAAGTCCCGAAGCTATTTAAGGCGTTTTTTGAAAAATTTCAGGCCTCTGCGGAGGACTACGACTCGGTACTGCTTCATCAAGCAAACAAGTCTATGCTAGATACGATAGCTAAAAAAATAAAAATGCAAGACAAGTCGCGCCTAAGCCTTGAAAGATACGCCAACACCTCATCGGCTAGCGTACCAAACGCCATGTGCGACTACTACGGCGACAAGGACGGCGACGAGAGCGTCAAAGTCATAATGTCGGGCTTTGGTATAGGGCTCTCGCTAGGCGTGGCGGACGCCTATATAAGTCCGAAAGATATTTTGCCTATCATCCAAACCGATATCACGTGGGACGAGGGCAGATCAAAAGTACTCGAAGCTAATGCTAAATCTAAAAAATAAAAAAATACTGATAATGGGCTGCGGCGTCATAGGCGGCGCGGCAGCTAAAATTTTAAGCGAGTCGGGCGCCAAAATCGTCGTAAGCGACAAGGATGAACGCGCTTTAGATTCGTTAAATTTAAGCGACGGTCGCGCGATAGCCTTTGACGCTAGCCGTGTAGAAAAAATCGAAAATTTTATACGAGACGTCGTAAATTTCGACGGCTTAAAGCTTGACGGACTGGTTTACGCCGTAGATAAAAATTTAACCGCGTCTTTGGCGGATACTTCGTTAGAGCTTTTGCAAGACGCTATGACGGAAAATTTCTTCGCGTTTATCCAGGCCGTTAGAGTTTTTGCCAGCGAAGGAATTTATAACGCCAAAAGTAGCATAGTAGCCGTCTCAAACTACGCGTCGTTAGGAGCGGACAAGGGGCAAATAGCCTACGGCGCGTCAAAAGCGGCGATGGATAACGCTATGCCCGCGATCGCAAAAGAGATATATTCCAAAGGCATCAGGATAAACTCCATCCGCCCCGCCGTCGTGCAAAGCGATAAAGAGCTCAGCCAAAGAGAGCGAGAGTTAGTAGCCATGATGCAAACGGGCGCGATCGACCCCGAAATTTTAGCCAAACAGATCGCATTTTTGCTAAGCGAGAGTTCAAGCGGCGTTTACGGCAGGCATTTTGACGTCAGAGGCTATCTGGTATGATAAATTTCAAAGATAAAAAAATTTTAGTAACGGGAGCAAGCTCTGGCATCGGTAGGCAAATAGCCGTCAGGCTCAGTGAACTGGGCGCTAGCGTAGCGTTGATAGCCAGAGACGAGGCTAGGCTAAAACAGACGCTATCTATGATGAAAGAGCCGGCCAAGCATAAAATTTTCGCTTACGATTTACAAGATATAGACGGGATCGCGCAGTTAGTTTCAAACTGCGTTAAATTTGACGGGGTCAAATTTAACGGATGCGTCCACGCTGCGGGAGTGCCGTCCATATATCCGTTTAAACTGCTAGACTACGCAACGAATGAAAAAATTTTTAAAATAAACGCTTTTTCGGGGCTTGAAATAGTAAAGCAGTTATCCAAAAAACAAAACTCCTACGACGGCGCGTCCGTGGTATTTTTTTCATCCATCGTAACGAAAATGTTTTTAAAAGGACAAATTGCTTATATCATCAGCAAGGCCTCGCTAGACGCTATCGCTAAGCCGCTATCTTTGGAATTGGTAAAAAGAAAAATGCGTATAAACACGGTCATAGTCGGCGGCGTATTAACTCAAATGGTAAAAGATACGCAAATTTTTAGAGATTTAAAAAACGATGAAAAAGACCCGTACACGACGTCTGATATATGCAGATTACTAGAACCGCAAGAAGTGGCGAATACGGCGATATTTTTACTAAGCGATGCGGCCAGGTATATCGTAGGCGAAAACTACTTCATAGACGGCGGAAATTTTAGATAAAGAGACGATATGAAAGAAAAAATAAGAGAAATTTTAGTAGATATTAG
>CALISV010000360.1 GCA_938041615.1 uncultured Campylobacter sp.
TTGTTAAAGAGATTTTTTACACCTCCTGTTATGCCAAATCCATTTTTAAATTTATACGAAAGGCCTGCATCCACGATGCTGCGAGATGAGATGTTGTCGTAGTTTACGTCCTTTTTCTTGGAGTAAAATTTATAGTCCGCAAACACGTGCAAGTCGTTCACGATCTCGTAGTCCGCGCCGAATATAAATTTGTATTTTGAAACGTAGGGCACCTCTTTGCCGGCGTTATCGCCTTTTTTGATCGTGGCGTTTACGTAGGCGTAGGACTGGCTTAAAATCAGCCTATCAAAGAGATTTTGCCTGCTAAAAAACTCAAATCCATAGCGTCTAGTTTTTGCGATGTTGTAGTATTTCCAAGCGTCTCCGTGGTTGGCTCCGAGTTCGGCATAAGCTATCTCGTCGCTAGTGTCGGTTAAAAACACGGTAGCGTTTACCGGCATGCTTGCGACGTGATCTTTTAGTCCGATCTCGTAGGTGTTAAATTTATCCGATTTTAAGTCGTTAAATTTGTATTGTTTAGTGATCTGATCTTTGTCGGTTAGCTGAGAAGGCGAGGGCGAGATGTAGCCGCGCTCAAATTTAAAATATACGTTTCCGGTGTCGGAGTATCTGAAATTTGGCGTAAACTCAAACGCGTGGTTGGCGATATCTCTGCCGTCGCTTATGGCGTTGTAGCTGGTCATCGGAGGAAAAGGTATGCCGTTTCTAAAGCCCTTCATATCTGAAACCCTGCTGGCCTCGTACTGAGCGCGCTCAAATCTATACCCGAAGCTCAGGTCGAAAACCTGCGTAAATTTATGCTTTTCCATAAAATAAAGCGCGTGCGTGGTCTTTTGTAGATCAAGCGTCGTGTCGTGCTTTAGGCTTATCACGGGCGATGTTTTTACCTCGTAGTGCGACTCTCTATCGCCTTTGTTTTGCTCGTAGTCGTAGCCAAAGATAAACTCGCCGCTGCCGTAGTCGAGCTTGTTTTTAAAATTTACGCCGTATTTTTTATCGCCGAAAAGCCCTTGCGACGGATAGCGCACGCCACGAGCGGACTCTGTCGAGGAGGTTTTGATTTTGATTTTTTGATAATACGGCATCAAATTTACCGAGTAAAAGTCGTTAAATTTGCCCTCGTAAACGGCGCTAACGTCGATTTTCTCGTTTTCAAAGAGCTTTGTTAGGCCGTTATTTGCGTTTTGTCTGCGGTTTTGCGAAACTTGATCCTGGGTTAGGGTACCCGGATCGTTTCTTTTTGATTTAAATACGCTAGGCGTCAAATTTAGCGAGTGGGAGTCGTTAAATTTGTAGTTTAGTCCGCCGCTTAGGTAGTATCCGCGCTCCTTGTAGTCGTGTCTGTAGCCTTTTTGACCGAACGCTTTGCCGCTAAATTTTAAAAACAGATCCTCGCTCACATTTCCGCCGACGGTGGCTGCGGCGTCGCGGTAGCTATACGAGCCTATCTTGGAGCTCACGTTTGCGAAAAAATCTCGCGGCTTTTGCTTGGTGATGATATTTACCACGCCGCCTCTAGTGCCGCTACCGTAGAGCACGGCTCCGCCTCCTGGCATCACTTCGACCTGCTCGATGTCCTCGATCGCGATCATCTCAAGCGGTATGATGCCGTGCGCCGCATCGACCATATTTATCGGCACTCCGTTTAGCATGATTTTTACGGCCATAGTTGGCGTCGCGCCGTCTCCGCGCATGCCTTGTCCGCGCATATCTATGTTTTCGCCTAGGCTTGATGTGCTGACGAAATCGACGCTAGGGATCTTTTCTACGAGCTCTTTTACCGAGCGGTAGCCGTAGGCCTCGATGTCTGTTTTGGTTACGGCGAATATATTTCTAGTCTCTTCTTTTAGTGCGCTTTCAAACCCCGTCGCCGTTACTATGGCGGCGTCAAGCGTGACGTTTTGGGTTTGCGCATTTAGGCTCGCGGCTGCTACTAGCGACAAAAGTATAAATTTGCC
>CALISV010000361.1 GCA_938041615.1 uncultured Campylobacter sp.
CACCAAATCGCGGCAAAAATAACGGATAAATTTAAATTTATAAAGCCCAAGAAGCGCAACCGGAACAAAGATCAAATTTCCAAGCGTGCAAATGAGTCCAAATAGCGCAAAATTCGCCCCTACGATAAAAATCTTAAACCAGTGACGAGGACTCATAATCCCACCACCAAGCGGAGTTTTTATCCACGCTTTGCCAGGAGCATTTTTGCTTCGGATCAAAATTTTGCAGGAATTTAACGAGCAAATTTTCATCCGTTTTGCCGTCCGGTTCGCCTTGAGACAGGCTCAAATTTTCGCCCTCGCTAACTAGCAAACAAACCATACAAGAGGGCGCAGACTCGTCAAAATACTCCTGCGAAATGCTCTCGTGATAGGCTAAAATGAGCGCGTTTTTAGCTCCGCTTTTTAGCATCAAATGCGCCTGCAGTAAAGCGTACTCTAGCGGCGCGTATGCCGAAACGGCGGAGATTTCGCTGCGATTTTTAAAATTTATCGCTAGAAGCGAGGAAAGTGCGTTGTGAACCGAGAGCGAAAACGAGGTCGGCGAGATGAGTTCGCCGTGAGCTAGCGTATTTTGCAGCTCAAAACAGCGATTTATCTCGCCCTCATAAGAGCTAAACACGATAGGCATATCAAGCGGCGCGATGTTTTTGGTTAGATCAAAGGCGCATTTTGCTGCGCGACTAAGCCTGCGCCGCTCAAGCGGAGGCACGTGCGAGACGTCAAGCTCCCTCTCGTATGCCGCTAGTCTCGCGTCCTGCGCGCCGTTAAAAACAACTGCGTCAAAAAAATCTAGTTTAAAATTTAGCCTCATTCGCCCCTCTTGCCGTTATTTCGCGATATCGCCTTTTAGCGTTACGCCGGACATCAAAGCGCCCGCACCGCACTGAAACTGAGTTTTGGAGTCAAAAGGCTGTTTTTTGTAGTAGCCGGTTAAATTTACCACCTTCGCGCCGCCCTCTTGCACTGCGCGCTCCTGGAAGGTCTTTATCGCCGACAAAAATGCCCACTGACACGCCTCTTTGTCGCTTTTGTTAAAGGCGTTGGTTTTTTTGTTTGCCATTAGGCCGCTTTTGATGATGCCGCCTTTCGTACCAGAGCCGAAGCTTAGCTTGATGTTTGGATTTAGCACCTCTTTTGCCTTCGGCGAGCTTAGCGCCTCCTCGATCGAAAAGCTAAGCACGTCGTCGCGCGCGCTCAAATTTAGAGCCAAGGCGCAAACACCTGCTAAAACTAATAATTTTTTCATTTTTTCTCCTTATTTCAAATTTGCTTTCAACGCCACCGCAGTCGCCATATTTCCGACTACGCATTGAAATTTATCCTTGCTGTCTAGCAGCTTGTCTTTAAAATTTCCTTGTATGTTCACGACGCTGTTTTTGCCCGCGTTTTTAGCCGCCGTTTGCAGATCAACCAAAACCTTAACGAAAACGTATTCGCAAGATTCCTTGTAGTTATTCTCGCGCGGATCTTTTACTGCGTCGCCGAAACTATCCTCCTCGACCGCGCGGTATTTGTTGCTACGCCTTTGCGATTTTACCGGCTCTAGCTCTTCGTCCGTCTGCTTAGAAAACTGCAAGCTTATATCTTTTAGTAGATATTTCTTTGCAAATTTAGACTCCAGCGCGCTTGCGATATCGTGCTCGTAAAACTCGTCCTTTGCCGCCGAAAAAGAGCAAATCAAAAACAAAACGGCTAAAATTCGTTTCATATTTTACCTTCAAATTTTAAATTCTTTTAAATATCAGCGATGTATTTACTCCGCCGAAAGCAAAGTTGTTGCTCATCACAAAGTCCGTATCTATCGCGGTTTGCTCGGTCAGGTAAAAAAGCGGCGCGCAACTAGGATCGACGCGGGTCAAATTTATCGTCGGGAAAAATCTTTTCTCCCGCATCATCATCACGCTAAATATCGCCTCCAAACCGCCGCAAGCCCCCAGCGTATGACCGAGGTAGCTTTTTAGCGAGCTGATAGCGATCTTATCGCCAAAAAGCTCGTTTGTAGCGATACTCTCGGCGATGTCGCCGTGCTTAGTCGCCGTGGCGTGAGCGTTTACGTAGCCGATCTTTTCGGGCGTTAAATTTGCGTCTTTTAGCGCCAAAGCCATCGCGCCTTTCATCGTCGCGCTTTGAGGGCGCGTGACGTGCGAGCCGTCGCAGTTTGAGCCAAAGCCTACGACCTCGGCGTAAATTTTAGCCCCGCGCTTTACGGCGCTCTCTTCGCTCTCTAGCAAAAGTATCCCAGCACCCTCGCCCAGCACTAGCCCGTCGCGCTCCTCGTCAAAAGGAGTCGGCGAAATCTCGGGCGAGCCATTTTTCACGCTAGTGGCGTAGAGCATGTCAAACACGTACGCCTCGCTCGGGCACAGCTCCTCTGCGCCGCCTGCTAGCATCATGTCGATCTTACCGCTTTTGATACTCTCGTAGGCGTATCCGATCGCATGCGATCCGCTCGTACATGCCGAGGAGGTTGGGATGATGCGCCCTTTTAGCGAGTAAAAAAGCGCGATATTTGCCGCCGTGGTGTGAGGCATCATCTTGATGTAGGTGTTGGCGTTGCACTCGTTTTCGCCGCGCTCTAGCAGCTTTGCCATCGCTAGTATCGACTCGGTGCTACCCGTGGACGAGCCGCAGGCGACGCCTAGTCTGCCGTCCTGCACGCTAGGATCGAGGCTCGCGGCGTCTAAATTTTCGCCTCGCATGAGCCCCGCGTCTCTTAGCGCCAGTCCCGCCGCCTCGACGCTGTACATCGAGACGGTGCCCAGGCTTCTTAGCTGCTTACGATCCCACGAGCTAGGGCACTCATAGTCCTCTATAGGCGCGGCTAGGCGAGTGTTTAGATCGGCGTATCTATCCCACTGAGGCATGTATCTCACGGCGTTTTGACCGAGTTCAAATTTAGCCCTTATCTCCTCCCAGCTCTTACCAAAGGCGCTCACCATGCCCATACCCGTTATAAAAACTCGCATCAGCAAAGCCCTCCGTTTACGCCGATAACCTGCCTCGTTATGTAGGCTGCGCCCTCGCTTAGTAAAAACTCGACTAAAGGCGCGACCTCGTCCGCCCTGCCCGCTCTTTTAGCAGGTATGGCCTTTAAAATCTCCTCGATCGGCAAGCCGCCGTCCGTCATATCAGTCTCGATGAGTCCGGGTGCGATGCAGTTTACGGTGATATTTCGCGAAGCTAGCTCGGCGGCTAGGGATTTTGCTGCGCCAATGAGGCCTGCTTTGCTTGCTGCGTAGTTGCTCTGTCCGCGGTTGCCGATGACGCCCGAGACCGAGCTCATGACGACGATACGAGCGGGCTTTTTGGCGCGGATCATAGGCATGAGAGCAGGCTTTAGGACATTATAGAAGCCGTTTAAATTCGTATCAATAACACTAAACCAATCCTCGTCCTCGATGCCGACGAAGGTGTTATCGCGCGTGATACCGGCGTTTAGTACCACTGCGTAATAAGCGCCGTTAGTCTCTATGTCGGCCTCGATCGCCGCCCGTGCCGCCTGCGTATCTACGATGTCGAATTTTAATGCGCTCAAATTTAACTCGTTTTGTAAATTTAATAATTGCTCGCTCGCGCTTTTGCCGTGTAGCACGACCTCGTATCCCGCCGCCGCCAGCCGCCTCGCCACCGCTTCGCCGATGCCGCGACTTGAGCCCGTTATCAGCACTCTTTTACTCATCTAGTATCCTTTTTACGTATTCCTCGTCCGGGCTTAGCACGTTTAGCGTCGCGCGCGCTCCAAGCTCGCCGTTTACGTAAAGCTCGCAGTCGTAAACGCCAAAACCGCTTGCGTCTTGTATCGAGCAGGCGGCCTCGATGACGACTTCGTCTCCGACCTTTAAAAACGGCTTAAATATCTCAAATTTTCTACTGCCCAGCAAAAAGCCTAGCCCAAATTTCATACCTTTTAGCTCGCGCATCTTTGAGTCGTAGATACCCAGCGACTGAGCCATCATCTCGACGGTTTTGTGCATGGCGAATTTGCCGTTTGAAAGAAATTTATTATCCACTTTTATAAAGCTTTTGGTTTTTATGCGACCCTCTTCAAATTTAAGCACCTCGTCGATAAAAACGATCGCCGTACCGTGCGGGAGATAATCTTCTAGGCTCATTTTGCCCTCCCAAACACGATCGCTGCATTGTCTCCGCCAAATGCAAACGACAGCGACATGGCCGAATTTACGACCGCTCTTTGGCCGAATTTTACCAAATTTACCCTCTCTATCTCATCATCGTAAACGCCATCGTAAACATGCGGCGGCAGTGCGGTTTCGCCTCTAGCGCAAAGCATGGCGCAAAGCGCGCTCTCGATGGCTCCTGCGGCTCCAAGCGTGTGGCCGATTAGAGGCTTGACGGAGCTTGCGGGTACGAGCGGCAAAAGCGAATGCACGATCTTTGCCTCGATTTTATCGTTTGCCTGCGTGCCTGTGCCGTGTAAATTTATATAATCCACGCTGCTTAAATTTGCCGCCTCAAGCGCCTTTTGCACGCACTTTGTTTGCATCTGAGCGCTAAAATCGGGCTGCGTCATATGAAACGCGTCGCAGTTTGAGTGCTCGCCCGCGATAATTACGCTTGAGATTTCATCCCTGCTCGCCACGAAAAAGGCCGCGCCTTCGCCGATATTTATACCGTCGCGGTTTTTAGAAAATGGATTTGTTTCGCGTGCGCTTAGGATGCCTAGGCTATCAAAGCCGTTTATCGTTAGCGTATTTAGGCTATCCACGCCGCCGCAGATCACGGCGTCGCAGATATCCGACTCCAGCAGCCTTTTTGCCGTTATGATCGCCTTGACGCCCGAGGTACAGGCCGTCGAGACGGAAAACGCAACCGAGCTAAGCCCGTAAAAATCGGCGATAAATTCGGACGGATTGGCTAGAGAGTTGCGGTTTATGCCGAATTTTGAAGCATCAAAAAACCCTGTTGCGGCAAAATCCTTAAACGTTTCGTAGTTTTCCTCCACGCCGCTAGTAGTCGTGCCCACGACTATGCCGACGCGGTTTTTGCCGTATTTTTTGATGGCGTCTCGCACGTCTTTATCTATCTGCAAAAGCGCGCTTAAAACCAGAGCGTTCGTGCGCGTTTGCAAGTGTTTTGGAGTGTTTTGGCTAAATTTAGCCAGCTGCATGCCGACTTTGCCGAGGATAAAGCTTTTATCAGCCCTAAAGCCTTCGCAAACGCTCAAAAATCTCTTTTCACCGCACAAATTTGCAAAATTTTCCTCCGCGTCGGCTCCGGCTGCGCTGATGAGGGCTGGCTTACTAACGTATATCAAGGGCTCTTACCTTAAAATTTTCGTTATTTACTGCTATGACGGCCTCTTTTTGATTTGATTTTATGGCGCCTAGAATCTTTACAAAAAGCTCGTTGTAGGCGCTATTTGGCGGTAAAAAACCGATAGCTTCAAATTCGCCGCTCGGCTTTAAAACCCGCCTAGCCAGCGGAGCACCCATGGAGTTTATCATCGTAAAATAATAGTCCTCTTTTTCGTGCGAAATATAGAGTAAATTCGAGCCGCTTTGCGAAGTCACTTCAAATTCGCGTTTATCAAAATTTACGATCTGCGGAACATCAAATTTAGCCTTTGCCGCGCATCCGCCGAGCACAAATGCCACCGCAAAAATAGATAAAAAATTTAAAACTTTTTTAAATTCCACCCTTTGGTTGCCTTATTAAATTTTGTTTGTTTTAGAATAATGAACAGATTATATCTTTTTAACCTTTAAAAACAATGCTTGACGCAAAATTTGGCGCACAAGATATGTTTTTAACAAAATTTGCTGATTTTTTGTTTATAAATTTACCTTACAAAATTTTAGTTAAAAAAGTGGAAATCTAAATTTGATGGCGATGTTTTGAAAATTTAGA
>CALISV010000362.1 GCA_938041615.1 uncultured Campylobacter sp.
TATCAAAACGAGCTACGAAGAGATTAGTAAGGTATTTAAACTGGTCGAAGAGCAGTCTATATATGATGAAAAATTTGACGTATATAATAGAAAATTTTTCCTCAAAACGCTCAGTATCGAGTCTGAAAATATAAAAAAATACGACTATAAATCCTCCGTAATGTTGCTAAAACCAAAGGATAGCGCGCTGGACGGTATCGGATCAAAAGGCAAGTTGGCCGTTTTAAAAAATATATCTCGCATGTTGCTTCGTACATCGAGGCGCAGCGATATATTGTCGCATTACGGCGGCGGATGTTTTGCTATGCTGATGAAACATACCGACATAAGCGGCGCGCAAAAGGCTTGCAAACGTATAACCGATATGTTTTATGACACTTCTTTTATGCTAAACGGCGAGAAATACGAGTTTGATATGGAAGTCGTTACTTTTGATCTAAATATGACTAAAACTATCGAGGAGATGCTATCTTTGGCGCTTGATTCACTCGTAAAAACAGGTCGAGACGGCGAGCATTTTTTAGTATTAGAGGATAAGGCTGAAAAATGATACTAGAAATACTAACCTATCCGAACAAAAAACTCTTCGTCAAATCACTTGAAGTTAAAGTTTTTGACGACGAGTTGCATAAATTTTTAGACGATATGTATGAGACCATGATCGCTAAAAACGGCATCGGACTAGCTGCTATCCAGACGGGCGAGGCCAAGCGAATTTTGATCATAAATTTAGTCGACGAAGAGAGTAAAGAGCAGCGCAAAGAGGATCTGCTAGAAATCATAAATCCCAAAATTTTACGCAAAGAAGGCGAGATAATCTATCAAGAAGGCTGCTTGAGCGTACCTGGATACTACGAGGACGTAAAAAGAGCCGAATTTATAACGCTAGAGTATCAAGATCGCTTCGGCGAGCGTAAAGAACTCGAGGCAGACGGGCTTTTGTCGGTTGCGATCCAGCACGAGATGGATCACCTCGACGGACACCTTTTTATCGAGCGTATCGGCTACAATAAACGCAAAAAATTCGACAAAGAGTATAAAAAGCAAAAAAACGCATGAAAGCCCTAAAATGCGCCACTTATAACGATGAATTGCGGCTTGTGGACGTCGAGTCCAGTTTTAACCGCGGTTTGCCCGCACTTAATATCGTAGGTCTTGCGGGAGCTTCGATCAAAGAGAGCGCCGAACGCGTAAAATCAGCGCTTTTATCGTTAAATTTCTCTTTTCCCGCGCAAAAAATCATCATAAATTTATCCCCATCCGATATGCCAAAATCAGGCAGCCACTTCGATCTACCCATCGCGCTTTTAATCGCTTTACAAAAAGAGCGCGACTTCGAGCCTATTTTTGCGTTCGGCGAGTTGGGGCTAGACGGTGGCGTCAAAAGCACTGCGAGCCTTTTTTCTATCTTGCTTTTTTTGAGCGCGAAAGCGCCGGGTTCTCGCGTGCTGATCCCGCAAGAGATAGCGCAAAAAGCGGGCGCGATACCGAATTTAGAAATTTACGCCGTTTCAAATTTAGCCGAGGCGATCAAATTTTTCCTCGAGCCAGAGTTTGCCGCCTCGCGCAAGGTTGGCGCCGTTCATCCACTTTTTTCAAATTTGATCAAAATCGGCGAAAAAAGCTTCGTAAAAAACCAAAATTTCGAGCTAAATTTTAGCGACGTTAAAGGCCAGAGTAGGGCAAAAAGAGCCTGCCTGGTGGCCGCTTGCGGTATGCACAACGTTATCTTTGAGGGTAGCCCCGGATGCGGCAAAAGCATGAGCGCCAAGCGACTGCGATACATTTTGCCGCCGCAAAGTTTAGATGAGATTTTACTCAGCTGCGCTTATAGCTCGCTAAATCAGCAGGAGAGCGAATTTTCCGCACTTCGCGCCTTTCGTTCGCCTCATCACACGAGTACGCGCAGCTCAATATTTGGCGGCGGATCGAGCTCGGCTAGGATCGGCGAGGTTGGGCTGGCTAACGGCGGGATACTCTTTTTCGACGAGCTTCCGCACTTTGCGCCGCAAATTTTAGAGAGCCTGCGCGAGCCGCTGGAGGACCACAAAATCAACATCTCGCGCGTAAATTCAAAAATCACGTATGAGACTAAATTTATGTTCGTAGCCGCGATGAACCCGTGTCCTTGTGGCAATCTGCTCTCTAAAAATCTAGAGTGCAAATGCTCGGAGCTCGAGATCAAGCGCTATAAATCGCGTATCTCGGCACCCGTTCTTGACCGCATCGACCTTCACGTACAGATGGACGAGGTTGCTGCGAGCGATAAAAGCGACGTTACGAGCGAATCTATGCAAGATACCGTGCTACGCGTATTTGAGACGCAAATCTCGCGCGCGCAAAGCGAGCTAAACGGCAAACTAAGCGACGAAGATATTGCTAAATTTTGCGTTTGTGACGACGAGGCGAGCGGGGCGCTAGATCACGCGACACAGAGATTTTCGCTCAGCCGCCGCGCCGTAAACAAAACCCTAAAAGTCGCCCGCACGGTCGCCGACATAGAGGGCTCGCGTATCATTAAAAAACCGCATATCTTGGAGGCTTTGAGCTACCGAGTGAAGCAGGAGGGCGCATGAAAAAGCTATTTTGGGATACGGCGGAGCTCGACGCCAGGGCCGTGAGCGAGTTTGGGCTTAGCACCGAAGTGCTGATGCAAAACGCCGCTAACGCGTTAGCTAACGCCGTTCGAAGTAAGTTTAAAAAATCATCGACCAAACGCCGTAAAATTTTAGGCGTAGTCGGCAGCGGAAATAACGGCGCAGACGTGCTCGCCGCACTTCGGCTTTTGGGCGGCAAATTTGATTGCTTTGCGTTGTTAGCGAGCGACAAACAAAACGAAACCTCAAAAATCGAGCTAACTAGGGCGCTAAAATGCGGCGTAAATTTGATCTCAAATTTGACGGAAGTCGGCGAATTTGACTGCATCATCGATGGGATTTTCGGAACCGGACTTAGCCGCGAGCTAGACGAACGAACGATAAATTTGATAAATCTGCTAAACGCAAAACCCGGCTACAAGCTCGCCTGCGACATCCCTAGCGGTCTCGATAAAAACGGCGTGCCGCAAGGCGCGGTCTTTAGGGCCGACACGACCGTGACGATGGGTGCGTTAAAGCTAGCGCTTTATAGCGACTTCGCAAAGGATTTCGTAGGGCGAGTAAAGGTCGCAAATTTGGGCCTTCCCCGCGAGCTTTACGAGACGGGGACGAGCTTTTATAAACTCGGTAAGAGCGATTTAAATTTGCCGTTTCGCGCAAAGCAAAACGCTAACAAGGGCGACTTTGGGCACGTGTTTGTCGTTAGCGGCGAAAAGTGCGGAGCGGCGCGTATAGCGGGACTTGCCGCGCTAACTATCGGTGCGGGACTCGTTAGCGTCGTGGGCGAAAATTTAAACATCGAGCCCGTTTTAATGCAAAGCGCGCGCATAGCGCCCAAAATGCGAGTCGGAGCCGTCGGTATGGGGCTTGGCGAGCTTAGCGAGGCGCAAAAGAGCGAGCTTTTTAGCGAGCTAAAAACAAAAGACGCGCTCGTTATCGACGCCGATCTTTGCTACGAGCCGCGCACGCTTGAGCTCTTAAGCAGCGAAAAAGTCGTGATAACGCCGCATCCAAAAGAGTTTGCGAGCCTGCTGGGGCTTGCAAATCTGGGCAAATTTGACGCTGGCGAAGTACAAAAAAACCGCTTTAAACTCGCTCAAATTTTTAGCCGAAATTTTAAATGCGTGCTTGTTTTAAAAGGCGCAAATACGCTAATCGCGCAAGGCGGCGAGGTCTACGTCATGACGCAGGGTAGCGCCGCGCTCGCAAAAGGCGGTAGCGGAGACGCGCTAAGCGGTATCGTCGCGGGACTGCTAGCGCAGGGTTATAGCCCGCTAAACGCTGCGATCAGCGGGACGCTGGCTCACGCCCTAGCCGCTCGCGAAATCAAAATCAACGACTACGCGCTCACGGCCGCGGACGTCATCAAAGGACTCAAATGCTTACGAAAAAAATAGCGGTTTTATTTAGCGGCGGCGGCTCGAATTTGGAGGCGATTTTAGAGAGGTTGCACGGCAAAGTTTTTGGCGAAACCAAGATCGAAGTCGCGCTAACGCTAACTAACAAAGTTAACGCCGGCGGCATAGCAAAAGCCGCAAAATACGGCCTAAAAAGCGTTATTATCGAGCACGTTAATTTTGCCTCGAGAGAGGAATTTGACGCCGCGGTCGTAGAGCAAATAAAACGCGCTAACGTAGATCTAACCGTGCTTGCGGGCTTTATGCGCATTCTCACGCCCATTTTTACAAGGCAGATTCGCGCGATAAATTTGCACCCGTCGCTGTTGCCGCTTTTTAAGGGCGCGCACGCGATAAAAGAGAGCTTTGAGAGCGATATGAAGGTGGGCGGCGTGAGCGTGCACTGGGTCAGCGAGGAGCTAGACGGCGGCAAAATCATCGCTCAGCGCGCGTTTGAAAAGAGCGCGGGGATGAGCCTTGAGGATTTTGAAGCAAAAATCCACGCGATAGAGCATGAAATTTTACCAGAAACTATCGTACAAATTTTAACCGACAAAGAGTAAAATTTCGCGTCTAAATTTGAGTCAAATTT
>CALISV010000363.1 GCA_938041615.1 uncultured Campylobacter sp.
GCTCGTGCTTGGCGGTATTGCAGCGCTTTTGCCAAAGATCGGCGTTTATTACGAGTGGATACTGGAGTTTTTTAGAAACATCCCGCCGCTTAGTTTGATAGCTATTTTAGTGCTTTGGTTTGGTATAAACGAGACGCCAAAGATCATTATTATCGTCTTAGCCTCGTTTTTCCCGATGTTTCTAAGCATCCAAAAGGGGCTAACGAGCTGCGACGTGAAGCTTATCGAGGTCGGTAAAATTTTTGGCTTTAGCAAATTTGAAATTTTTTACAAGATCATCCTAAAAAGCGCGCTAAAAGATATCTTTGTCGGTATGCGAATAGGCTTTGGCTACGCCATGCGCGCGATCATCGGAGCGGAGATGATAGCGGCCTCAAGCGGGCTAGGCTACTTGATCCTTGATGCCGAGGAGCTTTCACGCGCGGATAGGATATTTGTAGGCATTTTTACTATCGGCGTTTGCGGCGTGCTCATAGATAGGCTGTTTTTGCTTTTGATAGCGAAATTTAGCCTTTTGCGAGGTGAGAAATGATAGAAATTTCAAATTTATCCAAGCATTTTTTCATCCACGGCAAGCGCATTGACGTCTTAAAAGAGCTAAATTTGAGCGTAAAAAAAGATAAGATCACCGTCATACTTGGCAGGAGTGGATGCGGTAAAACTACGCTTTTACGCCTCATCGCCGGCCTTGAAAGCTTGAGCCTTGGCGAGATAAAATTTAAAGAGCAAGCAAGGATCGGCTTTGTCTTTCAAGAAGCCCGCCTCATGCCATTTTTAAACGTCTATGAAAATATCGTTTTTGCGCTTAAAAAGCAGGAGATCGAGCCAGCAAAGATAGATAGCCTGATCTCCATGATAGGACTTAGCGACTTTAAATTTGCCGCTGTTTCGCAGCTCTCTGGGGGCATGAGCTCACGCGTTTCGCTTGCGAGAGTGCTTGCATATGAGGCAAATTTGATCCTCATGGATGAGCCATTTGCTGCGCTTGATGCCTTTACTAGAGCTAGCATGCAGGCTGAAATTTTAAAAATACAAGCCGGCAAAACTATCCTTTTCGTCACGCACAACATCGACGAGGCGCTATTTTTGGCTGATGAGATTATATTGCTTGAAAAATGCGGTATAAAATCAAACTACGATCTATCAAATTTAGCAAGACCACGAGATCTGCTAAGTGGCGAGCTAATAGCCGTAAAGCGCAAAATTTTGAGTGAAATTTAGGATAAAGATAGATGATAATTAAAACCAAAATGAAGCAAAAAATTTATATAATCCACAAAATTTAAATCACAAGGAGCAAATATGAGAAAGTTTTTCGAGGTTTTGTGTGCAGCCTCTTTGCTTTGCCTCGTCGCAAACGCAAGCGAAGGCTTAGATAAGATCGGCATGACTACGTCAAATCGCCGCTAAACGTCCCATCTATCGTCGATAAATTTAAAGGCTTTTACACGAAGTCTTTTGGCGTGCCGGTGGAGTACTCTGACATAACATCAGGTGCGAAGCAGACGCAAGCGCTAGCTTCAAATTCGCTCCAGTTTTTAAATTGCGTGGGCGGCACCTCGGTTATACTAGCGGCTGCAAATAAGGCTGATATCAAGATTGTAAGCGCCTATTCAAGGGCACCAGAGGCATTTGTGATATTTGCCAAAGATCAAAATATCAAGTCGCCAAAAGATCTAAAAGGCAAGAAAGTAGCAGGCCCAAAAGGCACGATCTTAAACGAGCTTTTGGTTAGATACCTAGCTCTTGGAGGGCTTAGCATAAATGACGTCGAGTTCGTATCTATGGGCATCCCGGCTGCGCAGGCTGCGCTAGAAAACGGTAGCGTTGATATGGCGCTTCTTGCGGGACCTGCTGCTTATAACGCTCAAAAATCAGGCCTACACGTCGTAACAACCGGCAAGGGCGTCATCACTCCGGTCATCGTCACAGCAACAAGCGGAGAGTTTTATAAAAAGCATAAAGATGTCGTTGAGAAATTTAAAAAGGCTCAGGATGAAATTTTAGACTACATCAAGGCGAACGAGGACGAGGCGCTTAAATTTACGGCTGAAGAGACGGGGCTAAGTATAGAGGCAGTAAAGAGCATGTATCCTCAGTACGACTTTAGCCCAAAGATCACGGCTGAAGATATAAAAGCGCTTGAAGCTACGCAAGAATTTATGCTTGAAAGCAAGATGATCGAGCAAAAAATAGATATAAAATCGCTTCTACTAAACTAAATTTAAAGGGCAAATTTGCCCTTTAAATTAGCCTCAACACCTTGCAAAAAGCTACAAATTTTAATTATAATAATGGGCATTAGCCTCGCAAAGGCACTAAGAAAATAAATTTAAGGTATAAAATGAAAAATTTGATCGCGTTGATACTTTTTGCTATCGCGGCTATGGCCAGCGAGCCTAAAAAAGGCGAACTAAGCCCCGAAAAAGAGGCATTTTTAAGCGCTAGATACGAGGAGCTCAAAAAATCGTGCGCCCAAAAGGACGCGAGAGCTTGCAAGCGCGTGATCTTGTTTTACCAAAAACAGACCAAAAAGCAAAACGAAAAAGACATTCGCGAGGCGATGCAAATTTTGCTTGATGCGTGCAAGGATGGTAAATTTGACGCGTGCGCGGCGGCGGGCGAAATGCACATAAATAACAAAGATTTCATCGCCGCTAGAGAGATTTTGAGTCCGGCTTGCGATAGCGGCTATCAAGATGCTTGCGTGCAGTACGGCAAGAGCTTTGAGGTTGACGGCGCGCCCGGTAAGGACGAAAAGCGCGCGAAAAAGCTATACGAAACCGCATGCGAAAAAGGCTCGGCGCTAGGATGCGAGCATCTGGGGCTAGCCATCGGCAGCAGTGCGCCGGAGCAGGCCGTGGGCTATATGCGCAAGGCATGCGAGATGGACGCTTGGCGATGCTTTAGATTCGGCACGATGGCGATGCCTTACGGGACCAAGGAGGGGGTAATGGCGCTTGTTAGAAGCTGCCACGAAACCGATATGCTTGCTGGTTGCATCATGCTGGCTAAATATCACGAAAAAGAGCTACGCGAGATCTCCGGCGAGGCTGAGGTGAAGCGGCTGCATGCGCGGCTTTGCGAGCTGGTGCCGTACGGAGAACACTGCGAAAAGGCGCGGTAAATTTAGCTAAATTTGCGGTTTTTGGGTTTGAGATAGGCGGCACGGCGAGCCGAGGGTAAATTTGAAGTCAAATTTAAAAGCGCCCGTCAAGACGGCCTAAAAATTTAACAAAAACCAGGTCAAAGGAGCAAAAATGGCGATCATAAAAGTAGATCTACAAAAATCATATCCCAAACCCGGGTGCGACCACGCTCGTGTCGGCCAAATACGATGGCGACGTCAATGCGATGGCGATAACGTGGGCGCAGGCGCTTGACTACGACAAGGTTACCATCGTGCCGCACAACGGCTCGTACACGAGGACGCTCATCGAAAAGAGCGGGTATTTCGCCGTGCAGATCCCCACGGCAGCGCAGGCGGAGCTGGTTAGCGAGCTGGGCGCCGAAAACAACTCGCGCTTTGATAACGCGGACAAGATGAAAAACGTGGAAATTTTTTATAAAGATGACTCCCGCGTACCGCTGATCGCGGGCTGCGCCGCATGGCTCGTTTGCAAGCGTATCCCCGAGCCTCATAACGAGCAGAGCTATGATCTTTTCATCGGCGAGGTCGTCGCGGCGTATGCGGACGAGCGGATCTTTGACGGCGGACGCTGGCTGTTTGAAAAGATCCCTGACGAGTTAAAAACGCTTCACTACGTCGCCGGCGGTCGGTACTATCTGGACGGCAAAGCGGTAGATACCAAGCGCACGCCCATAAGCGACGAATAAAACACCCCGCAAAACGCGGGCGAGTTTGTAAATTTAAGATGAGTGCGCGCA
>CALISV010000364.1 GCA_938041615.1 uncultured Campylobacter sp.
TTTACATTCAAATTTGAAGTCAAATTTGTAAATTTGAGTCGCCGAGACCCGCATCTTGAAAGCTCAAATTTAGTATCGTAAGGTTTTGGGTTTGCGCAAGTGAAATTTGTAAATTTGCCGTCCTTTAAAATGACAGATTTATCAAAAAATCAGCCGAATTTAATTAATATTGCGAAATCGAAACAAAAATCAGGATAAAAAATGAACGAAAATTTGATAGCTTACGCCGCGGCGTATCTGCTAGGCGGCATCCCCTCGGGCGTGATTTTGGCTTATATCTTTGGCGGAGTAAACATCAGAAGTGAAGGTAGCGGCAGCATCGGCGCGACCAACGTTTTGCGCGTGCTAAAGCAAAAAGATCCCAAACTTGCTAAAAAAATCGCGATTTTGACCGTAGTTTGCGACGTTTTAAAGGGCGTTTTGCCGATTTTAATCGCAAAGTTTTTAGGCCTAGCTCCAGCGACGCTTTGGGCTATGGCGGTACTTTCGGTGCTTGGTCACTGCTATTCGCCGTTTTTAAAATTTGAAGGCGGCAAGGGCATAGCCACGGGTGCGGGCGTTTTGGCGGTCTTTTTGCCGCTTGAGATCGCTATCGCGCTTGGAGTTTGGTTTGTCGTGGGCAAGCTACTTAAGATCTCATCGCTCGCCTCGCTAGCCGCGCTTGTGGCGTTTATCGTAGCGACTTTTGCGCTTCAGCCGCAAATCCCCGGTATCGACTCCTATGCGCCGATATTTTTGATCGCGTTTTTGGTTGTTTATAAGCACCTGCCAAACATCAAACGCCTGATAACAGGGCAAGAAAAGCGCGTAATTTGACGACCATTATCAAAGATTACGAATTTGGCACGATCATCGGGCTGCTTGATTTTGAGCGCGTGACTCCGCAGAAAGTAAGAGTGAGCGCGGAATTTGAAAGCGGCGAGTTTATAGACTACGTGGAAGTGATAAATTTGATCGAGGAAATTTATGCGCGGGAGAAATTTGGCACCGTGGAGAGCTCGCTTGAAATTTGCGCGAAAAAGTTGAAGGAAAAATTTAGCTCGCTTAGCTTTTTAAAAATGGAAATTTTAAAAATCGAGATCGTCAAAAATGCGACGGTTGGCGCAAGAGCTGAGTTTAAATATTAAATTTTTTTTAAAGTATCTTGAAATCTTGCTTAATTTATGCTACAATCCCAACAAATTTCACTGAAGGGAAAAAATGAGAATTTTAATAGTTGAAGATGAGGTAACTCTAAACAAAACCATCGCCGAGGGCTTGCAAGAGTTCGGCTATCAGACCGACAGCTCGGAGAATTTCAAGGATGCTGAATACTACATCGGTATTAGAAATTACGATTTGGTTTTGACTGATTGGATGCTGCCTGACGGCGACGGCGTGGATCTGATCAACATCATCAAACACAAATCTCCGCGCACCGCAGTAGTCGTACTGTCTGCGAAAGACGATAAAGATAGCGAAGTTAAGGCATTTAGAGCTGGTGCGGACGACTATATCAAAAAGCCGTTTGATTTCGACGTTTTGGTAGCTAGGATCGAGGCTCGTTTGCGCTTTGGCGGTACGAACGTTATCAAGATAGACGACCTTATCATCGATCCGGACGAGGAGAAAATCACCTATCTAGGTCAAGATATCGAGCTAAAAGGCAAGCCGTTTGAGGTACTAACTCACCTTGCGCGCCACAGCGATCAGATCGTGAGCAAAGAGCAACTGCTAGACGCGATCTGGGAGGAGCCTGAGCTCGTAACTCCAAACGTAATCGAAGTAGCAATCAATCAAATCCGCCAAAAAATGGATAAACCGTTAAATATCTCGACTATCGAGACGGTCAGAAGACGCGGGTATAGGTTTTGCTTTCCCAAAAAAGCCTAAGATTTAGGTTTATAGTGCAATTAGCATCGGCTTCTACGATGCTAATTCTCATCATCTCCGTTCTTTTATACCAGTATATCAAGGTCACGATATACGAGGGCATCTCGCAATCGCTCGCATACGAAGCTAAAATTTTATCCACGAGCGCAAATTTATCTAAAGTAGAAAAACCGTTTGAGTACTTCACGCTAAACGATAGTCCCACTAGGGCAAAGTTAGTCGAGGGCAAAACAGTATCGCCATATTTTGTTACGGAAAGGGTCGGACAAAAGACTCATTTGACGTTATTTTATCCGTATATGGACGACACTAGCATCGCGCTAACTAAAGACACCACTCATCAAAGCAAACTCATAGATCAAATTTTAATTGATATCATCATGGTAAACGCCACGTCGATACTTCTGATTATTTTTTACGTGCTGTTTTTGTCGCGGATGCTGCTGGTGCCGATTAAAATTTTAAGCAGAAAAATGACGAATTTAAACGAGCGATTTTTGCAGACGGTGAGCCTTGACGAGCTACCGCCAGAGTTTAAGCCGCTAGGCAAAAGCCTAAACCGCTTAATCGAGCGTATTCAGACCTTTGTGCTTTATCAAAAAGAACTTTTCGTCGGCGTCGCTCACGAGCTAAAAACGCCGCTAGCAGTGATGAAAACCAAAAACGAAGTTACGCTAATAAAGCCGCGCGAGAGCGAAAAATACATCGAAGCGCTCAAAAACAACAACGAAGCGATCAATCAGATGAACAAAATGATCGGCTCTATCCTGGAGATCGGGCGGCAGGAAGGCGCGCAGTTTGAGGAGGCCGTGCGCATCGACATCATCGAGTTTTTAAATCAATCTGCGAATAATTTTAAAATTTTAGCTCGCGGCGAGGGCAAGGATATCGCGACTGATTTTGCGCCAAACAGACTTGAAATGACGCTACAAACGACGCTTTTAACGCACGTTATCCAAAATTTCGTCCAAAACGCGATCAAATTTTCTCCTCGCGGCGCCGTTATCACGCTACGCTCGCGCCTTAGCGAAAACGAGTTTATCATTGAGGTCGTAGACGAGGGTTGCGGCATCGACGAGAGCAAGGACCTTTTTGCGCCGTTTAAGCGTTTCGGCGATAAGGGCGGAGCGGGGCTTGGGCTATTTCTAGCTAAGGGCGCGGCTCAGGCTCTGGGCGGCTCGGTGTCTATCAAAAACCGCACCGATGGGCGCAGCGGCGCGGTCTCGACCATCACTTTAGCAATAAATAAAAATAATAAAGGCAAATAAATGGCAAAACGAACCGCCGTCATAGACCTGGGCTCAAATTCGATGCGAATGGCGATTTTTGAAAAGACTTCGCGTTACGCGTTTCACATCATCGGCGAATTTAAGATGAAGGTGCGTCTGGGCGAGGGCGCGTATGAGCACGGCGGCGAGATCGCTCAAAGGTCGATGCAAAAGGCCTGCGAAGCGCTAAGCGAGTTTAAAAATATCGCACAAAACTACAAGTGCTCGAAAATTTTCGCCATGGGTACCTCGGCTCTGCGCGACGCTCCGAATGCAGGCGAGCTCATAAGTATGGCGCGCAAAGAGCTCGGGATAAATTTAAAAGTCGTTAGCGGCAAGGACGAGGCGACGTTTGGCGGCGTAGCGGCATTAAATTTGCTTGAGCCGCTAGAGGAGTTCGTCACGCTTGATATCGGCGGGGGCTCTGCGGAGCTAGCGCTTGTTAGCGGAGGCAAGATAATAGACGCCGTGTCGTTAAATTTGGGCACGGTGCGGCTAAAGGAGCTGTTTTTCGATAAGAAAAATTTAAACGCCGCAGCGCCTTTTATCAAAGAGGCGTTTAAAAGTTTACCTAAAAATTTTAAAAGCAAAAACCTAGTCGCCATCGGCGGCAGTCTGCGCGCGATATCTTCTGCTATCATGTCGGCGCAAGACTATCCGCTAAAAACTGTGCACAACTTTGCTTACAAATTTCAAAACCATAAAAATTTCATCGAAAATTTAGCCCGGGCGAGCGTACTAGAGCTTGGGAAATTCGGTATCAAAAAGGACCGATTCGACACGATTAGAGAAGGCGCGCTTATATTTTTGGGCGCGGCGGACGCTGTGGGCGCGCAAAACATCTATACTAGCGGCGCAGGCTTTAGAGAGGGCGTATTTTTGAGCGATATCTTGCGCCCGACGCGCAAATTTCCGCCAAATTTTAACCCGAGCGTGAGGAGCTTACAGGATAGATTTTTGCTAGACGATAACAAAACTATCGTAAAATACGCAAAAGACCTCTTTGTTGCGCTAGAGCCGCTGCACGGGCTTGATGGACGCTACGAGAGGGAGCTAGCCGTGGCTGCGAGGCTACACAGCGTGGCGCAGTGCTTGGGATTTTACGGCGAGCATGCTAGCTCGGCATTTTTTGTACTAAATGCCCTAAACTACGGCTTTTCGCATGCGCAAAAATGTCTAGTCGCCGCGATCATCGCACAAAACGGCAAGAAAACCTCGAGCGAATTTGAGCGATTTAAAAACCTGCTACCGAGCGAGGACGTCGTGCGCTGGCTGAGTTTTATCCTCGCGCTTGCTAAAAACCTAGATGCAAACTGCGCGCATAAAAAGCTAGAGTTTGAGTTTATTAACCATACTTTGCAAATTTACGGCGCTAAGGAGCTGTTTATGGCGAAGGAAAATATCAAAAAGATGACCAAGCCGGATACCTTTGCGATCTGTTTTGCATGAAATTTGATGGAGAAATTTGATAAAATTTGCCGCAAATTTCATCAAATTTTAAAAAAGGCAATTTAGTCTATACTCGCCTTATCCTTGTATGCGTCCAGCGTTTGGCGGTTTTCGATGTAGGCGTTTAGTTTTTTTTGATTTTCTTCAAAAAAGCTCTGGAAATCCTGCTCGCTCGTCATCTTTTCTTCGCCGAATTTATCCAAAAGCACGTTTGACGTGCCCGTTAGCACGAGGTAGCGTCTGTCAAGGTGCTGAAAAAGAACGACTTTGTTCGTATCATCAAGCGGTTTTTCGTAGATTATCTCCACGCTTTCGTCGCTTTTTACCTTTTCAAACCAGCCGTTTTCGCGTTTTGTTTTTATCGTTTTTTGCTTGTTTTTTAGCTTTGCCTTGATGAACAAAAGCACGACTAAAAGTAGCGCCAAAACGCCTAAAACCGAGTAATATCTGTAATCAATTATATCACTCACGCCCTGCGTCATAAAATTTACGTCGCCGTTTTGCATGCCTAAATTTAAGCCAGCACCTTGAGCGGACGGGGTCAAATTTGATGCGTTTTGATCGCCGGATAAATTCGTCGTTTCGGTTATATTTTCTCTAGTTTCTTGTGGCGAGAGTGCTGTTGCGGTGGCTGAGTTCGCTGCATTTTCAGGCGTCACGCGTATGCGCAGTCCAAAGCCGTCGGTGGTTTTTGACGCGCTAACGGCCACCTGAGTGTCGCTTTTTATCACGAGGGCTAAATTTTGGCCCCTAGGCTCAAACAAAAGCTCTTGTAGTATGCTTGAGTTTACGCTTTTTTCGATATTTTGATCGTTTTGCAGGTCTTTAAAAAGCAGGGTTATCGCGCCGTCTTTACGCTCTTGCAAGATCGTCCCACTATATGGTGCGTCAAAGCTAAGCATGATATCGACGCGGTCGCTACGCTCGTAAACGTTGTAAGTAGATAAATTTGACCCCCAAAGCGCTACGAAAAACAACAAAAGCGCGGCGAAAATCCTCATAATTGCTCTCGTTTAAAGTACTGGATGACGGATTTTGAGTCTAGGATTTCATTTATCCTGATGGCGAGGTTTTTTTCGTAGACCATAACTTCGCCCTTGCCAAAAATTCGGTTGTTTATAAAAAGCTCCACGCTCTCGCCGGCAGGCTTTTCTAGGTCGATAACCGAACCAACTTCGAGCTTTAAGAGCTGCTTTACGCTAATCGTCGTGGTGCCTAGCTCCGAGATAAAGTCCACACCGATATCCATTA
>CALISV010000365.1 GCA_938041615.1 uncultured Campylobacter sp.
TCGAGGGTAACTTTGACGATGCGCAGCGTGCGCTAAAAAGTTTGCTAGCTAGCGAGAAATTTAAAGAGCGTCTAAGCGCGGCCGGACTCTCGCTCTCGGCGGCAAATTCGGTAAATTTCGGCCGAATTTTATTTCAGATCATCTATCACGTTTACGCCTACGTTTATCTGTTAAAAACGGGTGAGCTAAAAGGCGAATTTGATATCATCGTGCCTAGCGGCAACTTCGGCAATGCCCTAGGCGCATACTACGCTAAAAAAATGGGCGCAAAAATCGGTAAAATCAAAATCGTCTCAAACGCAAACAACATCCTTACCGAGTTTTTCACGCAGGGGCGATACGATCTGCGCGGCAAAAGTCTGATTAAAACGATCAGTCCCGCGATGGATATCCTCGTTTCTTCAAACGTCGAGAGGCTGCTTTTTGATAAATTCGGCGCCGTGCGAACCAAGGAGCTGATGGATAGTCTCGCGAGCGATGGTTTTTACGAGCTTTCAAATAGCGAGCTAGACGCGCTAAAAGAGGACTTTGACGCTGATTTTTGCAGTGACGCGGAGTGCGAGAAATACATAAAAGAGTGGGCGGCAAAAGGCGTCGCCGTCGATCCGCACACGGCTACATGCTTTAAAGCGGCGGCAAATTTAGCGCGTCCGTGCGTGATAACGTCGACCGCGCACTGGGTTAAATTTGCTCCAAGCATGTTTAAGGCGCTAAAGAATGAAACGCTAAAAGACGAAAAAAGCGGGCTTGAAGCCTTGGTGGCGGAGTTTAACGACGAAGTGCCCGGCGCAATAAGGTCGCTTTTTGCAAAAGCCGCCGTACACAACGAAATCGCCGCAAAGAGCGATATAGAGGCTAAAATTTTAGCCTGGATCGAGCGATGATCATCATCCCTGCAAGGCTCGCTTCGACGCGAATGCCTAATAAAATTTTACGCGAAATAAACGGCGTGCCGATGTTTATCGCTACGGCGCGCAGGGTAAGCGCGGCTGATGAGGTCATGATCGCCGCAGACGACGAGGGCGTGGCGCAGATCGCGCAAAAATTCGGCTTTAAAGCCGTGATGACGAGCCGGGCGCATCAAAGCGGAACCGACCGCATCAACGAAGCAGCCGGAATACTCGGCGTCAAAGATAGCGAGATCATCATAAACGTGCAGGCCGATGAACCCTTTATCGAGCCTGAAAATATCGTCAAATTTAGAGAATTTTGCGAGAAAAACGCGGAGAGAGCATTTATGTTTTCGTGCTTTAAATTTGTGGGCAGCGAGCTAGCGGACGATAAAAACCTAGTCAAAGTCGTGACCGACGATGCAGGCTACGCGCTTTATTTCTCGCGCTCGCGCATCCCGTTTGACCGTGCACCGTTTGACGCGTACAAGGCACATCTGGGCATCTACGGCTATAGCGCGGCAAATTTAAATAGATTTTGCTCCTTTGCGCCTTCAACGCTCGAAAATACCGAAAAACTAGAACAACTGCGCGTGCTATCAAACGGCGAGAAAATCCTCATGCTCGAAGTGCAAAGCGACAGCATCGGTATCGACTGCGAGGAGGATCTGCAAAGGGCGCGGGCGAAATTCGGCATTGAGGTAAATTAACGCCACAAGCGCCGAAATTTGGTAAATTTGCCCAAAGGAAAAATGCATGACGAATGAGAAATTTACCGAACAAGTCACGACTTTAGCGAAATTTTTACAAACATACTGCAGCGACAAACATGCGCTAGAGTCAAAGCGTGAGATAAATTTGGAGCTAGCCTATAAGGGCGAAAATCTAAACCGTAGCGTGCAGACGCGCCTTTGCGCGGAGTGCGAGCAGTTGTTTTTCTACGCTCATGAGCGGCTTTTGGCCTGTTCGCACGATATCAAACCAAGCTGCCGCAAATGCCCGCATCCGTGCTATGAAAAGCCTAGATGGACGCAGATGGCAAAGATAATGAGGTATAGCGGCGTGAAACTCGGACTCGTAAAACTTAAAAAGATTTTTACCTTTTCAAAAACGGCGGAGTAGAGTCCGCAAAGCAGCATGTTTGAGGCCAAATTTGATAAATGATTTGACTGTGCGGAGCTGAAGTATCACAAACGCCTAACCTAAAAGAATCCGCGGCTAAAAATCTACGCCAACGGCTGGAGAAACCGGGCGTTGGCGGTGTAGTATGAACTTATATTACGACAAAACCTTTATCATAGATAGCGCTTTTACCCTGCAGGCGGCATATACGGGCGAAAACGGCGAGGAGATAAGATTCAACCCGGAGTACGACGACGTATTCGTAGCCTTTACGAATACCGAAAACGACGTCGGGTTTTACGCCACGGGCGTAGGCGCGATCAGAGGGAACGAGATATTAGTGCGGTGCGGTAGCGAAATATGGCAAAGCGCGCCTAAAGGGTTTTTTAAAAACGACATCAGCGACATATACGGCTACGGCGGAGCGTGGCACGCGTATAGCGTATGGATACGAAACAAAAACAACGACAAATACTGCGTTTTACGCGGCAAAGCAAAACTAGTAAAAGGAGCGGATATGAGGGCTAATTTGGTGCCTGATTATTGGGCGGTGCGTCCAAATACGGGCGGCAACGGCGGCAATAACGGAGGGAATAATAACGGCGGTGCGGGCGGCGGAAGCGGCGGAGATGTGAACGTATGGGATCACCTAACCGAGCTTGAAAAGATTATCGAGGATTATCTAAAAAAAGAGTACACCTTTGATAACGTTAATTTGCGCGATAAGCTCAAAGGCGTCATTAAGGATATAAAAGAGCTAAAAACCGAGGTAAAAGCCGTAAACGACAAGATACAAGCTATCGTTACGAATAAGGACGTCGCCGTGACTACGGACAACGAAGCTCTGGCACAGGCGATCAAACAGATAAACGCGAAATTCGGCGAAATCAACGCTAGCATAAACGAGCTAAAACAAAGCTACGCAAGCAAAGACGAGGCGTTGGCGCAAAAATTCGAGGAGCTAAAGGCGACTTTGCCTAACGCGGACAACCTCTCAACGCAAATAATGCGCAATGTGGAAACAAAGATTAATCGCGCAATAGACGGTAAAACAAGCTCGATAACAAGCGATCTAAGCAGGCTAAGCGCTACGGTAAGCGGTCAAAACGTAAAGATTGATAACGCCTCGACCATAGCCACGCAGGCTAAAGACTACGCCGCGCGCGTAAAATCAGTCGTAACCGATAGCAGAGGCAGAATAACGGGCTGGAGCTACGGCGACGGCAGCAATCAGCAGTCTAAATTTGAGATAAACGCCGATAACTTCAGGATAACCGATAGTCTAAGGAGTTTAACGCCGTTTGAAATATCGGGCGGTAAGATAAAGTTCGGCGCGGATGTAAGTTTTGACCAGCTAAAGCAAACCAACACGATAATCAAAATAGAGCGATACGAAAACAACTCGTCGAGCAATAGGACGATATATGCGAATTTTAGCTCGAGCTCAAATTAGTTCTCTGATTTCAGAGGGCTTTTTTGTTTT
>CALISV010000366.1 GCA_938041615.1 uncultured Campylobacter sp.
GATTTTGATAAAAACCTTTAATGTAACCAGCCCTGCTAGGATATAAAAAATCACGACGGCAAAGACGCCTATATTTTTCCCCGCCAGTCCTATACCAACGTGCGATAGTAGCACGAAATACGCTAAAATAAATCTAATATAACCAAACATTTTGTTCCTAATTTTTGCTTTTTACGGCATTTTTTGGCTGCAACTAACCTGATTTTGCGGCGCGATTTATTTTTTCGTAAATTTCACCGCCTTGCTCTTTTGGAGCGCGACCGTTGCAACCTACCAAAAAATGACGCCTTTTGCCGAGTTTTTTTATGCAAAGGCGATTGTCGCCTTTTTTAGCCGGCTAGCTACGTAAAATTTACCGTCAATATCTGTATTTTTGCCGAGCATGCGTAAAATTTAAACGCCGAGTCTACGCTTTTGCGTTTATTTCGGTTTTGATTTTATCGTAAATTTAAGCGTTTTGGGCTTTTGTATCGGCTTAAATTTTTGAAACAAATTTAAAGTGGCGGCAAATTTAAAAATCTCCGCTTTCGCCGAATTTAACGCCAACGTCTAAAATTTTGCAAACGAGGTCTAAGATTTCTAAATTTACCTCGCTCGCGTATTCGTCGATAACCTTAAAAACTTCTTGCCTCACGTCCAAATCGCCGTCCGCATGAGCCGCTGCATAGGTCTCCTCGGCGATTTTAGCTAGCGTAAAAGTATCGATATCTCTTTGTCTCATCGCCGTTTTTAGCGATTTTGAGAGCTTCCATTTTAGATTTTCCATATTTTTTTCCTTTTGCGTTTTTGCGGCGCGGGTTTTGGCGCACAAATTTTACATCCACTCCAAAACCTGCGTGATATCGCCCGCGACGAAGCATTTTAGCCCTTGTGCGTCAAGCGGTTTGCTTGGCACGATCGCGTTTTTAAATTTCTGCGTTTTGGCTTCTTTTAGGCGCTGATCGAGGTTAAATATCTCGCGAATCTCGCCGTTTAGGCTAAGCTCGCCCATAAATACGCTCTCTTTGCTGATCGGACGGTTTTTAAAGCTGGAGATGATCGCTGCGACTACGGCTAGATCGGCCGCCGTTTCGCCGATCTTGACTCCGCCGCTCACGTTGATGAAAACATCGTAGTGGCCCAGCGGGATCTCTAATTTTCGCTCAAGTAGCGCTAGCAGCATATCCAGACGGTTTTTTTCGTAGCCAGTGGAGCTGCGTTTAGGATACGCGCTCTCGCACACGAGCGCCTGTATCTCGACGCTAAGCGCGCGCGAACCCTCCATCGTGATCGTGATCGCCGAGCCACTAGTAGCCTTGCCTCGCGTGAAAAATTTGCCCGCGACGTCATTGGCGCTGATGAGTCCGTTTTCGCTCATCTCGAAAATCCCCACTTCGCTAGTCGAGCCGAATCGGTTTTTAAACCCTCGTAGCATACGCAGCTCGCGGCTGGAGTCCCCCTCAAAATATAGCACCACGTCCACCATGTGCTCCAAGATACGCGGCCCCGCGATCGAGCCGTCTTTTGTGATATGTCCGATGATAAAGACGCATATATTTTCGTTTTTGGCTAGGCGCATGAGCTCGAAGGTGATCTCGCGCACCTGCGATACGGAGCCCGGTGCGGAGGCGATTTTTTCGCTATAAAGGGTCTGTATGGAGTCGATGACGAGGATTTTATACTCGTTTTTGCGCACTTCTGCGAGGATATTTTCTAGTAAAATTTCCGTGAGCAAAAACAGCCCGTCTTTGACCGCGTCTAGGCGCTGGGCGCGCATTTTGATCTGGCTCGCGCTCTCTTCGCCGCTCACGTAGAGCGTTTTTTTGCCTTGGGCGGCGAAATTTGACGCGATTTTTAGTAGCAAGGTGCTCTTGCCGATGCCGGGGCTTCCACCGATCAGCACCAGCGAGCCCTCCACGACGCCGCCGCCAAGGACTAAGTCTAGTTCGCTATTTTGCGTGCTGATGCGCGTGATTTTTTCTATTTCAACTTCGCTGATTTGCTTTGCGAAGCTTGGTTTTGCGGAGCTTTTTGATATCTCTTTTAGCGTTTCGATTTGCTGCGCGTTGAGCTCTAAAAAGCTATCCCAAGCCCCGCACTGAGGGCATTTGCCGACCCATTTGCTCTGCTGGTTGCCGCAGGCCTGACACTCAAATACTGTTTTAGTTTTCGCCATTTTTTTCCTTTGCGCGATTATACTTTAAAATGTTTAAATTTTACTCCGACAGCGTTGTTAAATTTCAAATCGAAACACGCGCACGCGAAAAATAAGTAAATTTAACTCAAATCAACGGAAATTCAACTTTATCTAAATACAATTTGTCAAATTTAAAACTAAAATGGAGCGAAAATGAAACAAAAGCTTAGCAAGAATCAGTTTTTAGTCATCTCGCTCACGCTTTTTGCGATGTTTTTCGGCGCGGGGAACTTCATCTTCCCGCCAAATTTAGGGCGAGAGGCTGGGCAGAATTTTTACGTCGCGATTATGTTTTTTTGCGCTACGGCGGTGCTTTTGCCGGTGCTTGGCGTCGCAGCGATCGCTAGAGCAAAAGGGCTTCAGAGCCTAGTGCGCCGCATAGATCCCGTGTTTGCAGTGGTTTTTACTGCGCTTTTATACCTCACGATCGGGCCGCTTTTTGCGATACCTCGCGCGGCAAATATGCCCTTTGATATCGCCGTTAAGCCT
>CALISV010000367.1 GCA_938041615.1 uncultured Campylobacter sp.
ATTTACCAGCCGCTTAACAAACCCAAATCCCGTAGTTTTGGGCTTTATTAAAGCTAGCTTAGGAAACATGAAATAATCAAATTTAGAGCCGATCGGCTCTAAATTTTCTTTTCCGCGACAAATTTATCCAGGATTACTTTTACGAATTTCTCGGTAGAGTTTTTGCCGTAGCTAAAATAAAGACTAGGCTCGATAAGCTCGACTTCGTTGATTAAAATTTTACCTTTTGCGCCGATTAGATCTATCCTTGTGTAGACGGGATTAAAGGCAAGCCTAGCTAAAACGTCTCGCGCGACGTTTAAAAAGGCTGCAGTCGGCTCTACCGAGCTAATCTTAACGCCGAAATTCGAGTTTGCCCTATAATCCTCGCTAGCGGGCGAGCGGCGTACGGCGTGAGAAAAAACGCCGCCTAAAAATATCAAGCAAATTTCGCCGCTAACGGCGATCTCTTCGATAAAAGGCTGAAGCAAAGCCCCGTTTTTATATTCGCTTAAATTTGATATTTCGTCGATTTTAGCTACGCCGTTGCCGCTCTGTCCGACGAGCGGCTTTATCACGCCGCCCGGGCAAATTTGCCTTAGCTCTTCTATATTTTCATCGCCGTTTAAAAGCGTGCTAGGGATCGCGGGAAGTCCTAAGGCTTCAAGTTCTAAGAGGTATTTTTTCGATAAATTCCAGCGCACGATCTCGGCGCCGTTTATTACCTTCGCTCCGCTTTTTTCAAGCTCGCTTAAAAAAGATAAAAATTTAGCCGCATCTAGGCTGTAATCCCAAGCCGCAAGCGGCAAAATCAAAGAATCTTCGTCTAGCGAACCGACGTCTAAATTTTGCCACGGTACTATCTCGCACGGCGCGCCGCCGTCGCTAAACGCGCGGCTTAAATTTCGCAAGTCCTCGTTGCCCTTTGCGTAAGCAAGGCAACTTAAGATAAAAACCCTCACGCGCTACTCTACCCCGAACGCTGACTTTGCGACTACGGCCGGTACGCCGGCATCGTCGTAAAAAATATCCACGTTTACTTTATAAAGCTCTTGTATTAGCTCTTTAGTTATGGTTTTTTTAGCTTCGCCCTTGGCTTTTATCTTACCGTCGCTTAGTAGCAATACTTCGTCGCTAAACTGCGACGCTAGCGATAAATCGTGTAGTATCATAACGGTAGTTATACCGTGCTCGCGCGTAAATTTTCTAACGCAGTCCAAAAGCACGCATTGATGGTGCATATCAAGAGCCGAAACAGGCTCGTCCAAAAGCAAAATTTTAGGCTTTTTGATAAGCACGGAGGCAAACATCACCATCTGGCGCTGACCGCCTGAGAGCTGCATCACGTCGCGACCGGCTAGATGTAAAATCCCTAGTTTTTTCATTATCTCTACGGCCGAGTTTATTTGCTCGTCTTTTAGATAAAGTCCGAGACTATCCATAAGCCCTAGCAAAACGACCTCAAGAGCCGTTAAACTAGCGTCTACGTAGCTATCTTGGGGCATGTAGCCGATTTTCTTTTTCCACGAGAAATGGTTTTTGAAATTTAACCTCTCTTCGCCGAATTTAATCTCGCCCTCATAGCCCATCTCGCCGAAAATCGCGCTTATGAGCGTAGTTTTGCCTGCGCCGTTAGGCCCTAGTACGGAGTAAACCTTGCCTTCTTCAAAGCTAGCGTTTACGGCATCTGCCGTACAAAGCGAGCTGCGGTATATCGTTAAATTCTTAAGCTCTAGCATACGTTTTTCCTTGAAAGGATGATCCAGAAGAAAAACGGCACGCCCACAAACGCCGTGATTATGCCGACCGGAAAGAGTCCGCCCGGATTTATAACCTTAGAAAGTACCGAAGCTATCGACAAAAACGCCGCACCGACGAAGATAGTAGTAGGCAGAAAAAATCTCTGATCCTCGCCGACTAAATTTCTAGCGATATGCGGAGCGACCAGACCGATAAAGCCTATAACGCCGACGAAGCTAATAACCGTAGCCGTCATAACCGAAACTATAAGCAAAATTTTAATCCTAAGGGCGGATAAATTTACGCCCATGCTTTTGGCTCGCTCTTCGCCCAGTTTCAAAGCCGTTAGCGCCCAAGTATTTAGCATCAGTAGCGAGATGCATACGACCGTTACGACCGTGGCGACGGCCAGCGTACTCCATTTAGCCTTTTGGAGGCTACCGAACAGCCAAAACAAAATCGCCTGCGAAATCTCGGGCGCGGACAAAAACTGCACCAAAGAGAGCATGGACTGAAACAAAAACAAAAGCGCGATACCGACTAAAACCAAAGTAGCCGACCCAAATCGCCTCATCATCGAAAACAAAAACAGTATAGACGCCGCTAACATCGTCATGATAAACGCACCGATAGGCACGGCGTAAATTTGAGGCAGTCCAAACGAACCAAACGCCATCACCAGCGATGCGCCAAATCCCGCCGCCGCGGCAAGCCCCAGCGTGTAGGGGCTTGCCATAGGGTTGTTTAAAAGCGTCTGTATCTCTGCGCCGCCCGCTCCCAAAGCCGCACCTACGACTAAAGCCATAAGCGCTACGGGAAGCCTGATATCGTAAACGATGTGGTATAAAAATTTATCCTGCTCGCCGCCTAAAATCGGCTGTAAAAGCGTATCTACGACTTCTCTTGGCGAGAGCATCGCAGGGCCGGTACCGATATCAAACACCATCGATACAAGACCCACGGCTATAAAGCTCAAGATGATGATTAAGCGTTTAAATTCGCGCTTTCTATGAGCCTTTACGACCTCTTCGGAACTTATTTTATTCATTTTTCGTCCGCTTGGATGGCTATAGTTCCGACGGGAACGACAGGCAAGTACTTTTTATGAAAATCAACGTAAGTCTTTATCGGATCTACGTCTTTAAATAGCTGCGGATACAAAGCTTTTGCGATATATTGCACCATCGCCATATCCGCAAGCGTTCTTGACGCGCCCATATATAGGCCGTATAGGCGGTTATTTTTGATAGCCGGAAGCTCCGACCAACCGACGCGTTTTTTAAATCCGTCCAGTCTTTTTAGCGCTTCGGCTTTATCTATGTTTATGCCCATTACCATCGCAGTCGGTTCTTTTTTTAGTTCGGTTTCGCGGCCTGTTATCATTATAACGTCGGGTTTTGCGGCTATGACTTGCTCGGCGTTGATGGGCGCCCACTGCTCTACTAGATCGGCTGCGATATTATCTCCGCCGGCTAAATCTATCAGCGAACCCCACATATCTTTACCGTAGGTTATCCCTGTGTCGTCAGGACCGCCGCGGCCGAATTCTATGTAAATTTTAGGCTTAGGCAAATTTGCTTTTGCGATGCGGTCGCCCACTTCTTTTACGGTGTCTTCGTATAGTTTAGAGATCTCGTCCGCTCTTTTTTCCTCGCCTAAAATTTCGCCTAAAATTTTAGTGCTTTTTACGTGAAGCTCAACCTTCTCGCGGTTATAATCAAGCACGACAATCGGGATATTTAGATCGGCTAAAGGCTTTAAATCAGGCTCTAGCACGTTATACTGCCAAGATGCGAGTATTAGCAAATCGGGTTTTAGAGAGATAACTTTTTCTACCGAGAACGTACCGACCTCTACCTCGCCGAAGTCCGCAAGCTTATTTAGCTGCGGTAGCGCTTTGCTATATAGATCCCAACTAGCAGGCGTCCAGTCCGTCCAAACCTCTTTTGAAAAGCCCACGACTTTATCTAAAGCCTTAGTGCCGCCGACGGCTAAAAAGTCGGTGTAGTAAAAACCCAAAGCTATGCGTTTAACGGGTAAATTTACCTTTACCTCGCGACCTAAGACGTCTTTTATGACCTTAGTTTCGGCCGCCGCTTGGGTTGCCGAAAATACCGCAAAAAGCACCAACAGCGCTTTTAAAAAAGTTCTTTTCATATCGTTCCTTTTGTTGAAATGAGAGCGTAATAATACAAAAATGCATCTTAGCATAGGTTTAAATATAATAATTAATATCATTTCAAATATAATTTCGACTCGCTGAAAATTATAAGAAATTAAATTTCAAAAAGCTATAATTTGCGCATTAGAAAATAAAAAAGAAGGAAAAAGATGAAATTTGAACCAAAATTTAGCCTTTTTTGCGGCGCGGTAGGGGTAAATTTGACCCCCGAGGCGAGCGAAAATTTAGGCAAAAACGGTGGCAAGGCGGCGAAATTTGACGGCGAGGCTTACGCAAAAGCCCGTCAAAACGATGTTGAATAAGGAAAAAATAAAGGAATTACTGAACCAAAGATTTGAAAAGGACATTCACAAAAAACTTTCAGAAATTCCTACGCCTGATGCGTTAAAGGATGTATTTAAGGGTGCCGAGCGCATAAAACGCGCGATTGAGCGAAACGAAAAGATCGTCGTCGTCGGCGACTATGATGTGGACGGCGTGATCGCCAGCGTCATAATGGCCGAGTTTTTCGATGATTTGGGCGTTAGCGAGTATTTCGTGCGTATCCCAAATCGCTTTAGCGACGGCTATGGGCTAAATCCGCAAATCGTCGAAGAGATCGCAGACGCAGGCCTCATCGTGACCGTGGATAACGGCATCTCGGCAAACGACGCGGCTCAAATTTGCAAGCAAAAAGGCATCGATCTCATCATCACCGATCACCACATGCCGCCCGACGTCCTGCCCGAGGCCTACGCGATCATAAATCCGAAGCAAAAGGATTGCCACTTTCCAAACGTCGAAATTTGCGGCGCTCAGGTCGCATGGTATCTAGTCGGCGCGCTAAAAGACGTGTGCCGTATCAACTACGATATGGGTAAATTTCTCGACCTCCTAGCCATCGCGATAATAGCCGATATGATGGAGCTTCGCGATCTAAACCGTATCCTTGTTAAGCTTGGCGTAAACCGCCTAAACAGCTCGCGCAGGCCCGCATTTACCGCGATAAAGCAACTCTACGGCAAAGATAAATTTGAGTGCGACGACATCAGTTTTCTCATCGCGCCGCTCATAAACTCATCGGGCCGTATGGACGATGCGAGCGTATCTTTTGAGTTTTTACGCGCCAAAAATTTAGACCGAGCTTGCGAGTGCCTCGACACCATCGTGAGCTTTAATAACTCGCGCAAGGAGGAGGAGCGCACGCTTTTTGAGTGCTCGCTAAAGGACGTGCGCG